>JAGDMY010000026.1 GCA_017860765.1 Chloroflexota bacterium
TACCCGGGAGGCTGTTCAGGACATCCTGCTGAGCATCCGCGATTTTCAGAGAGCGTTGGTCCAGATGGCAGAGGCCCATCAGAAGGTGGTGCTGCCGGGTTACACTCATCTTCAAAGGGCCCAGCCTGTACTGCTGGCCCATCATCTTTTGGCGTATTTCGAGATGTTCCAGAGAGATATCGAGAGATTAGCTGAATGTTTGGAGCGGATTGATGTGATGCCCCTGGGAAGCGGCGCTTTAGCCGGTGTTTCCTATAATATCGACCGCAAATATGTGGCACGCAAGCTGGGTTTCAGCCGCATCAGTCTGAACAGCCTGGATGCGGTGTCAGACAGAGATTTTGTAATCGATTTTGAATCCGCGGCCAGCCTTTGCATGATGCACCTTTCCCGCCTCGCAGAGGAAATAGTCCTCTGGTCGTCGGCTGAATTTGATTTCGTTGAGCTGGATGAGTCCTTCACCACCGGGAGCAGCATAATGCCGCAGAAAAAGAACCCGGATGTGGCCGAACTGGCTCGAGGAAGGGTGGGGCGGGTGTACGGCAGGTTGATGGCCATGTTAACGACTATGAAAGGCCTGCCTCTTTCCTATAATCGGGATTTGCAGGAGGATAAGGAAGGGCTGTTCGATGTGGTGGATACCCTTTCAGCGACCTTAACCGTGTTTATAGGTTTGGTCAGTACCCTGAAGTTCAAGCCTGATAAGATGACGGTAGCCCTGGATAAAGGGTATGTACTGGCGACCGATCTGGCTGACTACCTGGTTAAAAAGGGCGAGCCTTTCCGGAATGCACATGAAACGGTCGGTCAACTGGTGAATTGGGCGATTTCAAAAAATAAGTCATTCAGCGAAATCAGCCTCCAGGACTATCAGAGATTTTCGCCTGTCTTCGAAGATGACGTCTATCTAATTACAGTTGATAAATCTCTTTCCTCCCGGAATAATCCCGGAAGCACCGCTCCGGAGCAGGTCAAACAAGCTCTGGCCGCTGCCAGAAAGACGCTTGGCATGGGTGTTAAAAGGAAATAAAAAAATCGGTGGCCGATTATGATGACCGGCCACTGATTTTTACCCACGGGAAAAACCGGGGGGATCTCCAGGTTGCGCTAGGATTTGACTTTATTTTGCGTGCGCAGGCATCTGGTGCAAAGGTTCAGTTGCTTTGGCTTGCCATCGACCATGATTGTTGCCGGATGGATATTAGGATTAAACCGGCGATTGGTATGATGTTTAGAATGACTTACATTTTCACCGAACATCGGTGTTTTCCCACAAATATCACACTTCAAAACAGGTACTCCTTTGACTAATTGGTTTGTATGTTGTAAACTACCGTGCAATAATATACCATATTTTGGTACAATATTCAAAATAGTTTTAGCCTGGGGAAAGGTTCAGGGTGGACAGGTTGTGCCGGTAGCGGGGGTTACTGACAATTTGGCGAGGTTGCAGGAAAAATGAGGAAAATCGAAACTACTGATGGCGTAGCTATAAGGGAAATGTTTGCAACGGCAACGGCCTGGTTGGAAAAGAATGCCGCGGACATAGATGCTCTGAATGTTTTTCCGGTCCCGGATGGGGATACCGGTACCAATATGCTTTTGACGATGCGGTCGGCGATTGAGGAAGCTTACCGCGCCAAAGACCATAGCGCTTCATCTGTGTCTCAAGCGATGGCCAAAGGTTCTTTGATGGGCGCCAGAGGAAACTCCGGTGTTATACTCTCCCAGATCTGGAGAGGTATGGCCCAGGGTCTGGCCAAGAAAGACAGCTTTAACGGAAAAGATTTTGCCGAGGCTTTTTTGCAGGCCTCTAAAACGGCTTACAAAGGTTTAAGCAATCCGGTCGAGGGGACTATACTAACGGTTATTCGAGAAGCCGCCCAGGCAGGACAGGCCTTTGCGGCCAGAAACGGTGATAACCTGGTGGATGTAATGGAGGAAATTGTAGAGGCTGCCAACCGGTCCTTATCGAATACCCCTAATCTGCTTCCGGTATTGAAAGATGCCGGAGTGGTGGATGCAGGTGGGCAGGGATTGTACACCATTTTGGAGGGAGCTCTCCGTTATCTGCGGGGGGAAGGAGAGCAAATGCAGTTCAGAAAACCTCAGATTGTCACCAGCAGCGTGATAACTCCGGCCAGAATACTCCCCATGAACGTTAAAGAGGTGCCGTTTGGATATTGCACCGAGTTCCTGCTGAAAGGCAATGCTATTGACCCGGACAAGATAAGGGAACGCTTGAAAAAGAGCGGTGAGTCCCTGATTGTAGTAGGGGACAAGTCCAACGCCAGAGTGCATATTCACACCCTTGACCCCGGCACGGTCTTGCGTTACGCGATTTCCATCGGCACCCTGCATCAGGTCAGTATACGTAATATGGATGAGCAGCATGAAGATTACGTCCAGATGCAGAAACAGAGATTGCCTGCTACTGATGTGGCCATCGTCACCGTTGCTCCCGGGGATGGCATATCCGATGTCTTTAATAGCCTGGGGGCTTTGGTGGTTCCGGGTGGGCAAACTATGAATCCTAGCACCAAAGATATCCTTCAAGCCGTGGAGTCAGTGATACCGGATAAAGTGATCATCCTGCCCAATAACAAGAACATCATTTTGACTGCCAGCCAGGTGCAGGGTCTGACGAAAAAGACCATTAAAGTAGTGCCGACCAAGACGGTTCCCCAGGGGGTAGCCTCCCTGCTGGCTTTTGATTACGAAGCTGATTTTGACAGCAACGCCAAGCTGATGGAAAAAGCCCGGAGTAGCGTACGGACTGTGGAAGTGACCCGGGCCATACGCTCAGCCTGGATAGGGGACATGCGCATCCGGAAAAACCAGGCTATTGGGCTTCTGGATACCGACCTGGTAGCTGTGGGAAACAGCGCTCTAGATGTTTTACATAAAGTATTAGAAGAAATTGACATCGAGGATGCCGAAGTGGTCACTATCTATTATGGGCAGGACATTCAGCAGGCTGAAGCAGAAAAAGTCAGCAATAGTATCCGGGAGAAGTATAGTAACCTGCAGATTGAAGTGGTCAAGGGTGGCCAGCCGCATTACGAATATATTATTTCCATCGAATAATAAAGGAGAGCCCGAGTAAGATGACAGTAAAAATTATCACTGACAGCATGGCTGATCTTCCTGAAGATCTGATAAAAAAACTGGATATCACCGTAATACCTGTCAATGTTCTGTTTGGCACAGAATGTTTTCGGGATGGAGTGGATATGACCACCGAGCAATTTTATACCAGGCTGGTGGCCAGTAAAGCACTTCCCACTACGGCTGTTCCGGCCCTGGGTGTTTTTATGGGCATTTATGAGCAGGCGGCCAAAGGGGCTGATGATATCCTGGTGATTACAATTTCCCATAAGCTCAGCGGTACATTTGAGACGGCGTCCAGAGCGGCGGATATGGTTAAGGTGAAAAGTCGTATAAAAGTCATAGATAGCTTACATGTGATCATGGCGGAAGGCCTATTGGTTGTACAGGCTGCCAGGGCTGCCAAAGCCGGGGCTGGTCTGGAAGAAATCGTGCAACAGGTTCAGAATAATATCCCGCGAGTTGAAGAACGCATGGTCTTTGACACTCTGGAGTACCTTAAGAAGGGCGGACGCATTGGTGCGGCTCAGGCTTTCCTGGGTTCAATATTAAAAATTAATCCGGTATTGGGTTTGAAGGATGGCGAAGTTTATCCTTTAGCCAGAGAACGGTCCCGGGCTAAAGCAATTGAGTTCCTCTATAATTTTGCTTGCAGCTTTTCCAGTGTTCAAGCTATCAGTGTGGAGGATGCCACTACCCCGGATGAAGCAGATGCCCTGGCCCAGCGTTTAAAATTGAAGTTTTCAGATAAGCCTATCTATCGCTCTAAGGTTGGTGCGGTAATGGGTGCCCATGTGGGGCCCAGTATTATCGCCGTGTCAGTCTTGGGAGATAAAAAAGGTTGACTCCATAAACCCGGAGCCTGATCTAAGAGCCGTTTCCTGATTATTAGTTTGGGTCAAATGATTAGTAAGGGAAACGGCCAATTGTTAATCTTTGGTTCGACCTGGTACCCCGCGGGGGTGAGCGAATTTGGCAGTCAACACAGGACCTTTACGAAAAATCCTGGATATTGAGAATAAGAGGGGTTATTCTGATTCAGCCGTTTTCGGAGGACTGGATAAATTCATACGCAACTGGTTGCCCCAACTCAGCGCTGCCATGCCTGACCCCGTCTTCTTAAGGCGTTTCTCCGCCCTGTATCCACCCCACCCGGGTTACGCTCAAATGAACAGAGTCCAGCGGAAAGAGTGGTCCGAGGCTATCTTGACCTTGTTGAGCGAACTGGAAAACCGGCCGACAACCAATAGAAAAACGAGAGTTATTGAGCCCCAGCCCAAGATTCAGAATGCCCGGGTGAAAAAGACAATTGCCGGCCTGCAGTCGCTGGATACCACTGTAACCATCGTTAAAGGCATTAGCGACATACTGGCCAGGAAATTCTCGAAGCTCGGCGTTGAGACGGTCCGCGATCTGCTTTATTTCTTTCCCCACCGTCACCTGGACTATAGCCAGCGCGCTTTTATTAACAATCTCGCCATAGGCCAGGAAAATACAATCATTGCCAATGTCTGGGAGGCGCGTGAGGTGCGGCTCGGCACGAGGCGTAGCGCGGAAGCCACCGTGGGTGACGAGACCGGAAACGTCAGAATTGTGTGGTTCAATCAACCCTACCTAGCCAGAACTCTAAAGACCGGAAAAAAGATTGTCGTCAGCGGACGGGTAACCGTCTTCGGAGGGATGCCGGTATTTGAATCGCCGGAATGGGAGCCCTATGAAGAGAAAGACCTGGTTCATACCGGCAGGCTGGTACCGGTTTATCCGCTGACCGAAGGATTGAGTCAGCGCCAGGTCAGGCGCATCATGAAACCGGCAGTCGATCAGTGGGCCTGGCAATTGCCTGACTTTTTGCCGGCGTCGCTAAGAAATAGACTTAAGTTGTTGGATCTCCCAGAGGCTATTCTGCAAGCACATTATCCCGGGGATGAAAATGCCAAGAATGACGCCAGGAGACGCCTGGCTTTCGATGAGCTGTTCCTGCTCCAGCTGGGTGTTTTGCGCAAAAAGAGGGACTGGCAGGAAGGCCAGCCCGGGAGCCCCTTCAAGATAAACCAGGCTGAATTGAACACTTTTCTGAATTCCTTACCTTACCGGCTGACGGCCGCCCAGGGTCGGGTTCTCAACGAAATAATGGCAGACCTGCAAAAAACCAGGCCGATGTCCCGCCTATTGCAGGGAGAGGTTGGCAGCGGCAAAACTGTGGTGGCAACAGCAGCGCTGGTAATGGCCGTTGCCGGCGGCTATCAGGGAGCACTTATGGCACCCACCGAAATTTTAGCGGAGCAGCATTTTGAGACGATACGCAGGGTCTTATCTCAGGTCGGGAAAGAAAATGGCGAGGGCAATATTTATACCTATTCCGGATTTTTGAACCAACCGCTAACAATCGGGTTATTGATGGGTGATTTGAAACAGGTAAAGAAACAGAAGGTGCAGGAACGCATTTCCTGTGGCGAAGTTGACATCGCCATCGGAACTCATGCCTTGATTCAGAAGGGTGTGGAATTCGCCAGTCTGGGATTGGCAGTCATCGACGAGCAACACCGTTTCGGGGTTGAGCAGCGCTCTATTTTAAGGCAAAAGGGTACCAATCCGCACATCCTGGTGATGACGGCCACGCCTATACCCCGGACATTGGCGCTAACACTTTATGGTGACCTGGATTTATCAGTTATCGATGAACTCCCGCCGGGCCGGCAAATTATCAAGACGAAGTGGCTGAAGCCAGAGCAAAGGGAGAGCGCTTATAACTTTTTACGACAGCAGATCCAGAACGGCCGCCAGGCTTTTATCATTTGTCCTCTGGTAGAAGAGTCTGAGGTAATCCAGGCTAAAGCAGCAGTCGCCGAATATGAACGTTTGTCCAGAGATGTGTTTCCAGACTTGCGACTAGGCCTGATACACGGCAGAATGCCGTCGGAAGAAAAAGAGGCCGCAATGCAAAAGTTCAACTCCGGGGAACTGGATATCCTCGTGTCTACTCCGGTAGTTGAAGTGGGGATCGATGTTCCTAATGCCACGGTCATGTTGATTGAGAGTGCTGACCGCTTCGGTCTTTCCCAGTTGCACCAGTTCCGCGGCAGGGTGGGGAGGGGGAAAGAGCAGAGCTATTGTATGCTCCTGGCTGAAAGGCCCTCGGATATCGGCCGGGAACGCCTGGATTTGATCGAAGGTATTCATAACGGGTTTATTCTGGCGGAAGAAGACCTTAAGCTCAGAGGGCCAGGCGAATTCTTCGGCACCCGCCAGAGCGGCCTGCCTGACCTGAAGATGGCCCGACTTTCGGACCTCTCTCTGCTTGAGCTGGCCAGGAATGAAGCCACCCGATTATTCCAGGTTGACCCGGCGCTCGAAAAGGGGGAACACCAGCTTTTGCGAGTCGAGTTGGCCAGGGTCTGGCAACATTCTTCGACTGAATGGAGCTAATAACCAGTAGCATCTACTGAATTGCTATAGAATGTTAATTAGGAGGTGATCCATGGCTGAGAAGCAAGTCAAAGTTTACTCAACCCCCACCTGACCATGGTGCCGGAAGGCTAAACAGTGGCTGGATGCCAACAAGATACAATATCAGGAACTAAATGTCGCTGAAGACAAAGCCGCCCGTGAAGAAATGGTCAAGGGGACCCACCAGATGGCGGTACCCACTATTTCAATTGATGGGGAGTTCATTATAGGCTATAACGAGAAAGCCCTTAAGGACAAGCTAGGAGTTCCCTAAAGTTGGAAAGATTGGCCCACCGATATTTACAGAGGCCAGCTTGACTATTGTTAGCTGGCCTCCTTGTTTTCAGGATGCTCTTCGGGTGCCGCGGTTTCCTTGGGCTGCGGTCCCCGGGACTTGGATTCAAAATCCCTCATCCAACGCTTCAGATCATCAAGGGCCGGTGGGGCCACGTAGAAAATCCTGATATCGGCTGGAAACTGGACCTGATGGCCCTCTGCCATAATCAGTATCCCTGCCTCGTTTTCTTTCAAGGTCTCCCCGATTCTTTTTGAAAGGTGCTCATTTCTTTTCTTATTGGCCTCGGTATATAAGCCGTAAATGGTGGAAAACACCTTCTGGCTCTGCAGTCCGATGGATAAGCAGCGACTCCAGTCCATGAGCTCCGCGAGAAGGTCGGCATCCTCAACGTTCTCCAAAACAGCACCTTTTTCGACCCTTGTCTGGATGATGGAAAGACTGCCTGTTTTCAGCTGTTTTAGATCCTCGAGGCCCTTCTCGCCTGTTTCGGGGACCAGTTCATGGTATATCCGGTTTACCTGGCCGAGCTTGTCCTCGAGATT
Organism: Chloroflexota bacterium; assembly: GCA_017860765.1. Next base: position 7,396 of record JAGDMY010000026.1, read on the forward strand.
GGCTATTTGTGATTCCACCTGTTCCCAGTAGCAGTCATATTTTTCGCCGAATTCTGGAGGCAGTCCCTGGTTAGTGAGAATGAGAGGAATAAAAAACAACTTTCGACCTGTCCGGTATTCTTCGGCAGAGGGCTTCTCAATTTTACCCAACTCTTCGGGCATATTATTGTTTCCTTTTCTTATTTTAGTGTGCTGATGATAAAGTCTAAAGCGAATAGGTTAAACTACTAAATAATGTCTTCAATCTACTTATCCGGTGAAAAAGAGCAGAAAATATTATCTCGAATTAAGTCAGGCAGTTTCGGCATCGCTGCTGTTGTCGTTTTGGTCGGATACCTTTGGGGCAGTAGCGCAGGCGCGACAGGCAGATAGCGGCGGAAAATATTGATTGAGTACTACCAGATCGCTTAACGGTTTACTTTCCCCACAGAATTTGCATTTGAAAGAAATTGTTCTGGCCTTTGTAGTTTCTTCGCTCTTTTTTTCAGATTTACCTGGCATCTTATAACTTCTCCATCTAGAAACAGGCTGTAGAAAAAGCCGCAGTTTCATTCCCTGGTACTATCAACTTTTAGAACTTTCAGCCGTATATTTTCACCCCATGCCGAACAATTTTACTATAATAACCTCGAATTATACAACTTTGAAGCCAAAAACAGGTTGATTTTTAGACCGGATTCCCTGTTAGAAGGGATAGATACGCTCTAAAGTACCTAGACACTCTAGGTATTTGAGATTATAATCATATTTAATTACTGTCGGGTACTCGAATTGGAGAAACGGCGTAAAGGGGGAAAGGTGCTGCATGATGTTAAGCAACAGGGTGGCGATAGTAACCGGAGCCAGAAGAGGCATAGGGCGGGCGATTTCACTCGCTATGTCTCAGGAAGATGCGAAGGTGGTCGTGAGTGATATTGACCTGGCAGACTGCCGCAAAGTTGTGAATGAAATTGAAGAATCCGGCGGGGAGGGCCTGGCGATTGAATGCGATGTCAGTTCACGAAAGGCAGTCGAAAATTTAGTCCAAAAGACTCTCGAGACCTTTGGCAAGCTGGATATACTGGTAAATAACGCTGCCAGGGTTACCCTGAAGTCCTTTTTACGCTTAAACGATGTGGAGTGGGAGGACGTCCTGAATGTCAATTTGAAAGGCCAGTACCTGTGTGCCCAGGTGGCTGCTAAAGCCATGCTTAAGAACCATTGGGGCCGGATTGTCAATATCGCCTCAATTTCCTCGGGCCTTGGCGGCGGTCTTCCCCTGATGTCGAACTATACGGCCTCTAAAGGTGGAGTAATTGGCCTGACCAAAGCTATGGCTCAGGAACTGGCCCCGTATGATATAAACGTCAATGCCATTTGTCCCGGGGCGATTGATACCGGTCTGCTGTCTACGGAAATGGAAAAGCGGTTGACAGCCCGGATTCCCAAAGGCAGATTGGGAAAACCTGAGGAGGTTGCCCGTTTAGCGGTCTTTTTAGCCTCAGAGGACTCAGAATATATTACCGGATCGGCGATTGTTATCGATGGAGGCTTGCTTACAGTCTGAGGTTAATTTTATCTAAATAATGAAACGGTATTTTGGAGCGATGGAAAAAACGAATAAAATAGAGACCCTGGTCAGGTCCTGCAGCGTGATTGGACGGATGAACCGGCATAATCCAGATGTAACTGAAAGCGAAAAGCTGTATTATAATTTGCTGACCGAGTATTTTTCCAATATTATGAACGCCCGGAAAGATGGCAAAATAGTAGCCCTGCATACCGTCTTTATTCCCAATGAGATTCTCTACGCCATGGACATCGTGCCGGTGCACGCTGAAACTACTACCTGGATGACGGCCATTTTCACGGGAGAAAGCAATGATGTTTTAGCTGAGTCGGCGCGAATGGGACTGGCAGGAGAGATTTGCTCGGCCCACCGCGGCCTGGCCGGCGCTTACGGGCTGGGGATGATGCCCCGGGCAGACTGTGTCCTATGGTCCAGCTTGCAATGCGATAATACGGCTAAGAGCGGCGAACTCCTTATGGAAATTAATCATTGCCCGGGATTCTTCCTGGACCACCCTTTCGAGCAGAGCCAATACGAGCAAAAGTATCTGGTGGAAGAATTGAGGGGAATGATCGATTTTCTGGAGACCTTAGCAGGCCGCAAGATGGATTGGAATAAACTGGCCGAGACAGTATATTACATGGATAGGCAGATAGAGCTCTCCCGCCAGATCGCGGACCTGCGCAAGACGGTCCCTACACCCTTTCCACCCCGCCGCTTTTTTGAACTGCTGATGAACCATTATCTCTTCTCCGGACAGCCTCAGGCAATAAAATACCTTGAAACGCTCAAAAATGAAATGATGCAAGATGTTCGAGATGGGAGGGGAGTGATCCAGCCCGAGCGCTTTCGTCTGATGAGCCTGCTTGTCCCGCCTCTTTATTCCCTGCGATTTTTGGGGCAGATTCCCCAGGAGTATGGCTCTGTCAGTGTGGTAGAGCCGCTCTTCAACCTGTGGGACCGGGGAAGGCTCGACCCCGATCGGCCGTTGGAAAGCATTGCGAAAAAGATCTCTATGTTTCCCGAGATGTGCATGTATGGGCAGATGGGGGAGCGCATAACCCGGACCATAGTGGAAAATGCCCGGTCATATAAAGTCGATGGGGCTATCTGTTATGCCCATATCGGCTGCCGGCAGGCTAGCGGGATCATCAAGGTTTTGAAGGATATCTTGAATGAAATCGATATCCCGGTCCTGACCATAGATTGTGATATTCTTGATTCCACGATAGCCTCGGAAGAGGAAATAAGGAATAAGAT
>JAGDMY010000027.1 GCA_017860765.1 Chloroflexota bacterium
GAGACGGGATCGGCAGAGGGATTGCCTTGGGACTGGCCGAAGAAGGGGCCAGGGTGGTAGTTGCAGACATCGGTAAGGATGCCGAGGGGAAATATTCGGCCGACAAGGTAGTCAATGAGATCAAAGGGTCCGGCGGTCAGGCAGCGGCCAGCTACGAAAACGTAGCCACCATGGCCGGAGGTGAAAAGATTGTAAAGACCGCCACGGGCAATTTTGGACGGGTGGACATCCTGGTCTGCTGCGCCGGCAACTTCAAGCCGGTGAAAACCGTGGATATCACCGAAGCGGACTGGGACTCCATTCTCAATGTCCATCTCAAAGGTCATTTCGCCTGCTGCAGAGCGGCTATACCGGAGATGATCAAACAGAAGGGCGGCCGGATCATCACCTTCTCATCCCGGGCGGCTGCCTTCGGCACCGGCAGCATTGCTTACGCCGCAGCCAAGGCCGGCATCCTGGGTATCACCTCCATGCTGGCCCAGGAGCAGAAGGAAAATGGCATCACCGTTAATTCTATCCTGCCCAGTGCTTCAACCAAGCTTTTCCCGCGCAAAAACCAGGCCGCCGGGCCCAAGATGGCCGACAATATGCCCTATGCCTCTTCCATGGACCCCAATGACGTGGCTCCCATGGTAGTCTATCTGTGCACGGACGAAGGCAAGAACATCACCGATCGATATATCTATGTCGCCGGCGGGGATATCTGCTTCTATTCCCATCCTCTGCAGCTGGGGGCAGCCACACCGGTGCTTCTGCGCAAACCGGGCAAATGGACGGTAGATGAGCTGAGCCAGATGATTCCTTCAGTAATTGCCTGAAATAAGTCGATCAAAGAATAAAAAAATGGATGAGGGCGGATTTCCACCCTCATCCTCTTTTATTCCCTTAATGAGGGGTTACCGGCAGTATCAGGGCCTGGGTGGTATCCGCCACCTTTTCCAAGTTCAGAATGGAGTCCAGAATAGACCTGACAGCGGACTCGCTTAATTTGTACGCGGAGTAAGGCACACACTGGCGGAATTTGGTGACCAGCTCTTCCGTGGTGAACGGATTTTTAGGATGGCCCTTAATATAAAGGCATTCCTTGCTGAATTTACGTCCATCGTTAAGGGTCACGTGGGCCCTGGCGGTATAGATCGGCAAGCCGGGGTCTTCCCTGGCAGATATTTTTTGCATAAACTGGCGGACGTTCTGGCGCGCCCTGGCCTCCGGAGAATAGGCGCTGGGCAGGATCTCGTATCCCAGAGCCGCCGTGGCCACGACGTATGGCAGACTGAACTGGCACTCGGGGATGGTCTGCGGGTTCCATTTGACATCATGAGGCAGGGCCACCGTCAGCATATTGATTGTGGACTCATCAAATAGCACTTCCTGGATATCCTCAGCCCGAAAATTATTCTCTTTCATTAACTCGAGCAGGGACTGGATCGAAGCATGGGTGCATTTGCAGGCCGAATAAGGTTTCATGGCCGCATCCAGCATCTCCCATTTACTGCCCAGGTCACGGGTCAGGTCCTCCGGATAGGTCTTCCACTGGGCAATGCCGAAATATCCCTTGTTGCCGATCAAAATGTCCTTGTGGAAGGCGGTGATGCCCTTTTTTACCATGAGGCAGGCATTGATGGCATCCTGGGTCACGAACCCGTGATGGAGGCGTGTCATCAGCGTGCCCGTGCGGTACATTTCGGCATCCAGCGGCTGGGCCATTCCCCGCACAATGCCCATCGCATGCTTTAACTCTTCCAGGCCCAGGCCCAGCAGCTTGCCGACCGCCATGACGCTGCCAAAGATAAAATGCCCGTCGCCGATACCCACCTTGGACGCCCCGCTGAGGGCCCTGAAGGCAATGCCTACCCGGACCAGGATTTCTTTTCCCACCGCGAAGCTGGTGATGAACTCCTTGCCGCTGACCCGGCTTTTCAGACCGCTGGCGGCCAGCAGCGCCGGGAAAATATACTCGCTGGCATGGCTGGCTTCGTCGTGCACATCCCCAAAATCCATCGCCCGTGATATCGGCCCGATGACAAATCCAGCTTCGGAAGCCGGCACCTTGCCGCCGTAGAAGGGCAGATAGGCCTCTGCCTTTCCCCCCTTATCTTTGACCAGGCTGACTATCTCGGGGATAGCCTCCATGGCAGACCCTCCAATGGTTACGGCCATGGTATCCAGGATAGACCGTTTGCAATGTTCGACGACATAGTCCGGCAGGTCCTCGTAAGTTGTCTCCAGTACCATCCGGCACAGGCTGACTTCGGGATCCTCCCCGGGTATTAAGCGAAAAGGCGACATATGATTCCTCCTCTCCAGGGCTCCTAGACTACCCGCCGAATAGAACGGGGGCCAGAGTGATGTTGTCCTGGTCCTGGAGTACAAGTTCGTTAATCTCACCGTATTGAATGAGTTTATTGTTTAAAATGACCAGAACATGCTCGCTCATCTGGCACGTTTCAGGGTTAAAGACCATTTTGTGGAACTCGGGATAGGCCCCGGCTACTTCTGCTAAAAATGCCCCCAGTTTGGTCCCGGCCGGGACTTTTTTCTTCAAGATGCTGTTGCTGGCTTCGGGCATGTTCAGCGTGCGGGAAATCCAGGAATAAGGCTGTAAAATAACCTGATTCATTTTCTCTCTCGCCATGATAGGATTATAGCATTTCCCCTTTTTTCAGTCTACCATGTCAGCTCGGTACAACAATGGACGGGACCTTCGGGACGAGCTATCAAATTCGAAGACGTACTGGACAAGTTGTTCTCTCATGAATATGGTATTATAATGTAGACAATCAGATGACATAAATCTGAAGGAAATATTCTTAAGGATAACGGAAATTTTATGGATGATAGAGTAGCTATTTTTATTGATGGAAGCAATCTGTACCACTCGGTACAAAATAATTTCGGCAGGCATGACTTGAATTTTACCGAGTTTGCCACCAAGCTTTCTGCCGGCCGCCGGCTGTTCCGCATCTATTATTACAACGTCCTGCAGGACCCCTCCCAATACCCGGACAGCTATCGAGAACAGCAGGAATTTCTGGATGTGCTGCGCAAAACGCCCTATCTGGAAGTGCGGCTGGGGAGCACCAAAAAGGCCCAGGGCATTGAGAAGGGGATCGACGTCATGATTGCCACCGACCTCCTCTATTTTGCCTGGAGCGGGTTTTATGATGTCGCCATACTGGTGAGCGGAGATGCTGATTTCGCCTACGCCGTTCAGGCAGTGAAAAATATGGGCAAGCATGTCGAAGTGGCTTATTTTGAAAGCGGAGCTTCCAAAGACCTGCTGGATGTGGCTGACAACCGCTATCTGCTGGACCGCAACTTTTTCACCAGTATCTGGGTAATCAAGCGCCGTCCGCAGCAGCGCCATCGCTTGATAAGGAAGAGCAAGGCTCCTCTGCCAATCCAACATATCGCTCCCGGCATAGTAAGCGATTTCCAGTCCTGACCCGGGCCCACGGCTTCCAGGCTGTGCTAGAATGAAGTAAAGGCCCCATTTTTTCATGAAAAGAATGGACTATCGTCTGCTAATATTGTATTTTTTGGTCGGCGGAGCGACTGTGGCCATTACCACCTATTTCGGCACCCGCGGACAGGGATTGCTGGCGGCCTTTGTGGGGGTTTTCCCGGGAGTCACTGTCATCACCTTCTGCGCCATCTATTTCCAGAGTGGCACTGACGCGGTAACTTCCTACGCCAAGGGGATGCTGATACTGCTCCCGCCCTGGATCCTGTATGTGCTGGGGATCATCTTCCTCTTGCCCAGGATCGGCCTGGTCCCGGGACTGATTTCCAGCGTAGCAGCCTATGTCCTTGTTGCCCTTTTGATAATCAGGCTGCTATGACTTTCTGCCGTCGATTTTTTCTCAGCAGGTAAAACAGAGCAGCCCCCGCCACCACCAGGATGCCCAGGGCTACCACCTGCGCTTCCTGCAGGTCCCAGAACCAGATATTTTCCAGGCGCACAAAGCTCAAAATAAAGCGTCCCAGCGCATATACTGCGGCGTAAGTCAGGAAAACCACTCCATTCTGTGAAAAGCGATTGCGATATTTTAAAATCAGCGCCAGCGCCAGGCCGTTCCAGAGCATGTCATAGACGGGGTAGGGATGGGTAGGTATACCCAGCAAATCGGCGGGTATCATCGCTCCCGGGTGGACATAAATAAACCCCCAGGGCAAGCTGGTGGGACCGCCGTAAGCATCTCCATTCACAATACACCCCAGCCGCCCGATGATTTGAGCAATAAGCAGCCCTGGCGCCACCACATCGGCCAGTCTGCTAAAAGAGATATGCTGGAGACGGGTATAGATGACCACCCCTATTCCACCCCCCACCAGGGCTCCCCAGATAGCCAGGCCTCCCTGCTGCAACATTACTATCTGCAGAGGATTGGCGACATAATAGCTCCAGTGGTCAATAACATGAAACAGCCTGGCCCCGACTATTCCGCCGATTAATACCCAGGGGAGGGCCGAAAGGATATTATCAGCCGAAATTCCCTTCTTCCGGCCATCGAAAAGGGACCAGACTACCGCCGCGACTATCGCAGCCAGTATAGCCAGGCTGTACCAGCGTATTTCAAAGCCCCCGATCTCCCCGATAACCGGGTTGATATTTATTACAATGCCATTCATCCTGCCACCCCGATATTTAAAATTATCATCACCGATTCCAAATCCAAAAGTTCTTCTATCCTTTATTTCTCATCTTATAGCGGTTCATCAGCAAGGAGTTCGAGACTACCGACACGGAGCTGAAGCCCATCGCGGCGGCGGCGATGATGGGATTCAACAGCAGCCCGGTAAAAGGGAAAAGGACGCCGGCTGCAATGGGAATGCCGATAGTATTGTAGATGAAAGCCCAGAAAAGGTTCTGGCGGATCTTGCGGATAGTATAGCGGCTGAGCTTAATCGCCTCCACCACGTCCCGCAGGTCATCTCTCACCAGCACAATATCACCGGTCTCCAGGGCCACGTCGGTGCCGCTCCCCAGCGCAATGCCGATATCCGCCTGGGCCAGTGCCGGGGCATCGTTGATGCCATCACCTACCATAGCTGTCACCTGTCCATTTTCCTGCAGCTTGCGGACCTCCGCAGCCTTGTCCTGAGGCAGGACTTCCGCCAGCACTCTGCCAATCCCGGCCTTTTGGGCAATGGCCTGCGCTGTGCGATGGTTATCGCCGGTGATCATCACTGTCTCGATGTTCATCGCCTGGAGTTGCGCTACGGCTGCAGCCGCGCTTTCTTTGATAGTATCGGCCACAGCGATTATCCCGCTCAGCTTGCCGTCAACGGCCATCAGCATGACCGTTTTCCCCTCCTCCTCCAATCTGCTGATCTGGCCCTCAACACCCGCAACGGCAATATTGTTTTCCTGCATCAGGAGCCGATTACCCAACAGCAGCTCCTGATTTTCGATGGTGGCTTTGATTCCACGTCCGCTGAGGGCTTCAAATGAAGCGGGCGACGGTAGCTGTGAATCTCCATCCCGGCCTGCTTCGAGGATGGCCATCCCCAGGGGGTGCTCCGAACCTTTCTCGGCCGCTGCCGCCAGACGGAGGACTGCCCGCGGCGGCATGCCGTTGGTCGGGATAGTATCCGTCACCACCGGCTTACCCCTGGTCAGAGTACCGGTCTTATCAAAGACTATCGCCTTCACCCGGTAAGCCCCTTCCAGCGCCTCAGCGCTCTTGATAAGGATGCCGTTCTGGGCCCCTTTGCCGGTCCCCACCATAATAGCCGTTGGCGTGGCCAGACCCAGAGAGCAGGGACAGGCAATCACCAGGACGGCAATAAAAGCCGTCAGGGCAAATATAAACGGCTGGCTGCCTGCGAAAAACCAGGCCAGGAAAGTGATAACCGCAATTCCCAGTACCGCGGGAACAAAGATGCCCGCGATGCGGTCGGCCAGCCGCTGGATGGGAGCCTTGGAACCCTGGGCCATCTCCACCAGATTGATTATTTGCGCCAGGGCGGTGTCCTTGCCTACCCTGGCAGCGCGGAATTTGAAATAGCCGCTCTTATTGAGGGTGGCCCCGATAACCTGGTCTCCGGTCTTCTTTTCTACCGGCATGGATTCGCCGGTCAACATAGACTCGTCGACCGCCGAAGAGCCTTCAACCACTACTCCATCTACCGGGATCTTCTCCCCGGGATGGACGACAACTATGTTGCCAACCTCGACCTCATCGATCGGCACCGCAGTTTCCCGATCATTTAAGATAATGACGGCGGTTCTGGCCTGGAGACCGATAAGTTTCTTAATAGCCTCTGAGGTCCGCCCCTTGGCGCGTGCTTCCAGCCATCTTCCCAGCAAGATGATCGAGATTATCAGCGCCGCGGTATCAAAATAAACGTCGCCGGTGATGACCCCTATCACCGCCAGCAGGCTGTAGATATAAGCTGCACTGGTACCCAGTGCAATAAGGGTATCCATATTGGCCCGGCCGTTGCGCAGGGCTTTAAAGGTACCTGCATAGAACTGCGCCCCGATGTAAAACTGTACCGGAGTAGCCAGACCCAGCATAATCCAGCCGGTGTTTTCCCTGGAGAAAGGAGAGACCATCGAGAAGATAAAGGTTGGGATAGCCAGAACAAAACTAACTATCACCATCAATCGCAAATTACGGGCTTCCCTCTCCCTGGCCTGCTTCTCCCGGTCGATCGCGCCGCTCTCCCGGGAAACCGCCTGGTAGCCGGCCTTTTCCACCACTTTGCGGAGCAGCGGCACGCCGGTCACCTCGGGGTTGTAGCGGACGGTGGCTGTCTCGGCGGCAAAATTCACCTGGGCGGAGAGTACTCCCTCAGCCTCCCGTAAAGCTTTTTCAATGGTCTGAGCACAAACAGCGCAGTGCATCCCCATCAGTCCCAGCGTCACTTCGCTGACGCCGATCCCGAAGCCGGCCTCCTCTACGGCTTTCTTGAGGTCAGCCTCGCTTATCACCGCGGGATCATATTCTACAGTGGCCTTTTCTGTAGCTATGTTAACGCTGGCCCGGGAGACTCCCTCCAGAGCTTGCAGCGACTTTTCGGTGCCAGCCGCGCAGGAAGCGCAGTGCATCCCCGTGATTCTTAAGGTCGTCTGCCTGGTCATCCTACTCCATATCCGGCGTCTTTCACAGCTTTGGCCAGGTCTTTTTCATTGGCCCTGGCAGGATCATATTCCACGCTGGCCTGGCCGGCCTTTAGATCGACGTCGGCCGAGGCCACACCGGCTACGTTTTTTAAGGCTTTTTCCACCCTGGTGGAACAGCCGGAGCAGCTCATGCCGGTGACCTTGATTGTGGTCTTCTTATTCATACCTGCCTCCCATTGTTGATTATTCTGCTCAGAATAGTATATTATCTATTCTATTATCATACATCCTCGGCGGTCGCCGGTCAAGGCGTGACAGGCAGCTAAAAAAGACGGCCGCCATTTATATCTTATTATATTACCTGGATCAGGCAGTAGTCGGCTTTCTGCTTTATTTAGCCTTAAAAGAAAAAAGGTGCGGCGCGCAAGGCGCCGCACCTGACTCGAATCGACCGGCTAATTCAGCCTTACTCTTTAGGCGGATTGAAGTTCTTGAAGAACTGGGTCTTCTCCAGAGCGGCATCATAGACCGCATGCATCTTATGGAAGGCCTCTCTCTCGCCCATACCCTCTCTGTCGCGGATGAACATAAGCTCTCTCTCATCAGGGGTATATTTGAGGTTGACAGACAGGGTGTGGTAGGTGATGACCTCTTTAAGAGTGGTGAGGCCCATTCTATCATACATATGGCGGCGGGCCATTCTACCCATGACCACGACATCCCTGGGCAGGACGGCAATGGCGCCGGCGAGATGATGTACTTCGTTCTCCAGGATGGCAGCCGGGACGGCCTTGGTGCAGTAGCCGATTTCCTCGGCCTCTTTGCCGCTGACGGTCCTGCCTGTCAGGAGGCATTCCATTACCTTCTTGGTATGTCCCATAACCAGCTCGATGGGCAGGGTCGGCAGACCACCGAAGGCCAGCCTCTGGCCCCTCTGGGAGAACTTGGCGTTATCTGCAGCGACGACGATATCGGAGGCTTTGACAATATACAGGCCGGCTTCGATAGCCCAGCCATGGACCTGGCTGATAATGACTTTATTGCAGTCCAGGATAGCCCGGGGGAAACCGAACAAATGGTCCTGGTCGACCTGGAGCCTGATTCTCTGTGACGGTTTGCTGGTCGGGCTGCCGCCGTAGACCCGGTAGACCATGGAGAGGTCGAAACCGGCGCTGAAATTCTTGCCGGCGCCTCTGACCACAACCACGTTGCACTCATCATCATGATTGGCGCGGTTGAAGGCCTGGATCAACTCGTCAGTCATCATGCCGGGGCCAATGCTGATAGCATTGTTCTTGTCCGGGCGGTTCAGGGTAACATAGACTACCTTGGGATACTCCGTGTCATGTTCGTACTTGATCCACTTAAAATTGGGTGGTGAACTCATTTCGGGCCAGATTACCTGTTGTTCTGTTGTTTTTTCGATTGCCATTCTTATTTCTCCTTATTTTTAATATTTTAGGTCTTATTTTATGGCCAGTAGAGCTCCTCGGCCTTCTTTTTGAGTTCGGCACGGTGGTCAGGGTGGGCGATGCCGATGAGTTCCAGCGCCCTCTGCCTCTGGGTCAGACCCTTTAGCCTGGCAATGCCGAATTCGGTGACGATGGTGTCGGCGGCAATGCGCGGCACGGTCACGATAGTCCCGGCCTCCAGCATGGGGACGATGCGGGAAATCGTGCCGTTGGAAGCGGTGGCCGGAAGCACTGTGATGCTGCGTCCACCCCTGGACAGGCCTGCCCCCATGGCAAAGGAGGTCTGTCCGCCGGCGCCGCTCAGTATGCGGGGTCCGACGGATTCGGCCGCGATCTGGCAGGTCAGGTCGACGGATACAGCTGCGTTGATGGCTTTCATATTATCATTCCGGCAGATGTTCCTCACATCCAGAACGAATTCCGCCGGGTGCAGCTCAAAGATGGGGTTCATGGTGACCCACTGCATATCTTCCATAGTGCCGCCGCCGCAGGCCGTGCAGATATGCTTTCCGCTTAAAAAGTTCTTGAGCTGGCTGGTGATCACGCCTTCCCGCATCAGCTTGATGACGCCGCGGGGCGTGGCTTCAGAATACCATCCCAGGTCATTTTTCGTGTCAAAGGTGTCCATGCGGGCACACCATTCGCTGGCCGAACCGACGCCTATCTGGATGGTATCACCATCGTTGATCAGGCTGCTGACGTAGCCGGCAATAGCCTTCTCGACCGGACCGGGTTCCACATTCTTGCGGCCCAGCAGATCGGTCCCCCCGGGTGCCTTGCCGCTGGGAGTATGCTCTACGAACAGGTCAATTTCCGAGATATGCACGTGGTTCTCGCCATATGTGCGTATCAAATTCTTGTTAATCTCGGCAATGACGAACTTGGCTCCCCTCAGCTCGGTCAGCTTGGTCCAGCAGGAAGCGCCGAAACTGCAAAACCCGTGGGCATCCGGCGGTGAAAGCTCGAGCAGTACGAAGTCTGCCTGGCGGGCCCTCTCCCCGTGGTAATCAAAACCCAGGGAACCTATTTCAATATCGCACCTTTTCTCGGCAATCATTTGCCGCACAATCGGAAGAGGAAAGCCGATTTCGATGGCAAACGAGGCCTCCCACCCCTGGTCATACCAGCCGAAGTCCCGGCCCGGGGTGCGGACCGAGATAGTGACATTCTCCAGTTCGCCAAAGCGGGCGGCGAGGGCCAGTCCCAGTGCCTGCGGTTCATTGCCCTGAACGAAGCAGACCCTATCACCGTTCTTAACATGGCCAATGGCTTCCTCAGGAGTGACTATTTTTTTCTTAAATTCCTCTTCCCAGCTCATGGATTGATCTCTCCTTGCCTGACCTTTTACCGGTTGATTTCCCCTGGATACCGGCTTTCGCCGGTATGGTACCCACTAATTATTGGCACAAGTCATGAGTTATTTGCCCCTCAGACCATTCCGTGCCTGACACAGAATCCATTCTCCTTCTCTCAGGATACCGGTCCCCGGCCGGGAGAAGGTCCGGGGATGACATTCTTTCGCCGGTAGGGTGCTTCACTCCAGACCCGGGTTTATTGATTTGAACCTTCTCCACGTTGTGATAATCGTCTTATAGACCGATGCCCTTTTTTACCGAGTAGAGGCGGGTCTCGGGTCTGAGACCCGCCTCTACTATATCGGCCGTTATCTGTAACCGACAACTCTTAGCCGATCAGCTCAAGCTGTCCCTTCTCCCAATTTTAGTACCTGATGGAGGTGCAGCGGCAGGTCAGGCAACGCCGGGCCTCTTTAACGCAGGTCTCCTTATCGGGGAAGCCCAGATTAATTTCCTTGGTCCCTTTGCGATCTGCGAGGGGTGTAACCGCAATCTTGTAGCGGTCCTCTTTGGGCTCC
>JAGDMY010000028.1 GCA_017860765.1 Chloroflexota bacterium
TTTACGAACTCCTGGGCTTTGGCCAGCAGCTTGACCGTCTGCTCCAGGTCGATGATATGAATACCATTACGTTTGGTGAAGATATACTTTTTCATCCGCGGATGCCACCCGCTGGCCTGATGCCCAAAGTGGGCTCCGGCCTCTAGCAATTGCTTGATTGAACTGGTATCTGCCAAATCTAACCCCTTTCTAATAAGTAGTTTTGCACACCAATTAGAAAGTATAACATAGCACTCGAATAATGGCAAGAAAAAAAAATTTTGTATTAATCAGTATAATACAACATTTGGCCAGCGATCTGTTCCCCCTAACTCTGAAGGACATAATTGCTGAATGCTGCATTTGCAGCGGGCCTCAAATTCGGTATAAAATAATAGTTGATTTGAGAGTGCGCAATGGTAAATCTAGATAAAGGTATCAATAATGAGTGGACGAATCGAAATCAACCAGACCCTCTGCAAGGGTTGTGAACTCTGCATTGCTTTCTGCCCCAAAAATCTAATTACGCTTTCCGATAAACTAAACGCCGCCGGATACCTGCCCTCCACTATTAAAGAAACAGGCGAATGCACCGGATGCGCTGTTTGCGCTATAGTTTGTCCGGAAGTGGCAATCGAGGTCTACCGTGGCTAAAGTGTTAATGACAGGCAACGCTGCCATAGGGGAAGCGGCCATCAGGGCCGGATGCCAGTGCTATTTCGGCTATCCGATTACGCCCCAGAATGAGCTGACGGAGTACATGGCCGCTAATCTGGGCAGGAAGCCTGGCTGTACCTTCATCCAGGCCGAAAGTGAGATAGCGGCCATCAATATGGTCTATGGCGCCAGCGTGGCGGGGGCCAGGGCCATGACCTCTTCCTCCAGCCCGGGCATCAGCCTGAAACAGGAAGGACTGTCTTATCTGGCGGCCTGCCAGCTGCCCGGGGTGATTGTAAATATGTCGCGGGGCGGCCCGGGACTGGGGAGTATTTCCGCCGCACAGTCGGATTACTTCCAGGCCACGCGGGGAGGCGGGCATGGGGACTATCACCTGATTGTCTTCGGACCCTCATCAGTCCAGGAACTGGCCGATCTCACTCACCGTGCCTTTGAGACGTCGGATAAATATCTGGTGCCGGTTATGATCCTGGGTGACGGAATGCTGGGCCAGATGATGGAGCCGGTGGAGTTCAAGCACCAGGCGCCCCCCCGCTTGCCTGTCAGGGCCGATGCCCTCAGAGGGGCCAAGGGGCGTCCCAGCCGATTTGTGCGTACGTTTACCTCCAACCCCTCCGAGCTGGAGGAGGTGAACTGGAGCCTCTTCAGACGCTACCAGCTGATCCAGAAGGACGAAACCTCTTATGAGTGCTATAAGGTAGAAGATGCCAAGTTGATTATAACCGCTTTCGGCATCGGCGCCAGGATTGCCAAAGGGGCGATACGACAGGCCCGCGCGGATGGCCTCAAGGTCGGCATGTTCCGGCCAATCACCCTCTGGCCTTTCCCTCAACAACAGCTTAAAGAACTGGCCAAGAATACCCGATATTTCCTGGACTTTGAAATGAATATGGGCCAGATGATAGATGATGTCAGGTTATCGCTGGAAGGGCGGGGTGACGTGTCGTTCTACGGAAGGCCGGGCGGCGTCATTCCCACGCCTACTGAGGTCCTGCGGGTAATCAGCCGCATTTATTATCAAAAAGGGTTGAACTAAGCCATGGAAAAAGTATTCAGTCGTACCAGATCCTTGAAACCGGCGGTTTTTCATTATTGTCCCGGCTGCGGTCATTCCATCGCCCACCGGATCACCTGTGAAGTGATTGACGAACTGGGCATTCAGGACAAGGCTATCGGCATCCCCCCACCCGGGTGCTCGGTATTCGCTTACTATTACTTTGACGTTGATATGGTGGAATCGGCCCACGGCCGGGGTGCGGCCGTAGCTACCGGAATTAAAAGGGCCTATCCGGAGTCCATAGTATTTACCTATCAGGGAGATGGAGACCTCTCGGCTATTGGCACCGGGGAAACGCTGCATGCAGCCAACCGGGGTGAGAATATCACAGCTATTTTTATTAATAACGCGGTCTACGGGATGACCGGCGGGCAAATGGCCCCCACCACCATACTGGGCATGAAAACCACTACCTCCCCGTATGGAAGAGACCTGAAGATCGAAGGCTACCCCATTAAGATGAGCGAGATTCTGGGTCAGATCAAGGGCACCTGCTATATCGAGCGGGTAGCGGTGAATTCTCCCGCCAATATACGCAAAGCCAAGAAAGCTATTAAAAAAGCTTTTCAATGCCAGATTGATGGGCTCGGCTATTCACTGGTAGAGATCCTTTCGCCCTGCCCTACCAACTGGAGAATGACTCCCATCGAGTCCTGGAAGTGGATCGATAACGTGATGTCTAAAGAATTTCCTCTGGGAATTATAAAAGATACAACAGGTAAAAAAGATGCTAGTTAAAACCATATTCGCCGGCTTTGGCGGTCAGGGTATTATGTCCATGGGGCTCAACCTGGCTCAAGCGGCCATGCTGGAGGGGAAACATACCACCTATCTGCCATCCTATGGCGCGGAGGTGAGGGGTGGTACTGCCAACTGTACCATATCGGTCTCCGATGAGGAGATAGCCTCGCCGGTGGCGTCTTCGCCGACCTTCGTGGTGGCGATGAACCAGCCTTCTGTGGCCAGGTTCCAGAACCGGATTCAGACCGGCGGTGTTTTCTTCATCAACTCGAGTTTGATTAAAGAGGCCCCGCAACGTGGCGATATCGAGGTCATCAGCATCCCCGCAAATGAAATAGCCGAAAAAATGGGCAGTGTCCGATCGGCCAACATGATCATGCTGGGAGCCTTCATTAAAAAGACCAATATCGTAAGCCTGAAAAGCCTTGTCGAGGGGTTAGTAGTAGCTTTAAAGGGCAATCAAAAGCTAATTAAAATCAACCAGGATGCTTTGGATGCCGGATACCAGCTGGTTTAAGGAGCAGTATGACCGTAAAGCAAATTTCCGTCAGCCTGGATAATTCTCCGGGTAAGTTTCTGGCTATCAGTGAGTACCTAGGCGTGGAGGGAATCAACATCCGGGCTATCTCTGTAGCCGATACCTCCGATATCAGCATGGTCAGGTTTGTGACCGATGACCCCTCCAGGACGGTAAACACCCTTAAGAGCCATGGCTACTCCGTAAAGGAGACCGATGTCATCGCCGTAGAGGTCCCGGACCATCCGGGGGGGCTGCAGGCGATTTTAAAACCTCTAAAAGCAGCCAGTATTAACGTTCTGTTTTTCTATCCCTACTTGGGCAGGGGTGAAAGCGGGCAGCCCATAGTTATCCTGGGAGTAGACAAGACCGAAGAAGCGGTGCAAATCCTTAGTAAAAACTGGGTCAAAATTTTTGACAGGGAAATCTACGCCCTGTAAATCCGTCCTTTTTTATTCAATCCAGGCATTGAAGCACAGTCCGGCAGCGGAATCATATTCCCTGGTAAAAGACTCAGGATACCGCTGCCTCCATTTTTCCATCTGTTCCATGCTGACCCTGGCCACCTCTACCAGGTAACCGCTGGTAGCCATCCCGGCGGCGTTCCTGGAAGTGATATTATAGGGGCTTATCAGGTTAATAGCGCCTCCCCGATCAACAGTCTCCGGGACGACCGCATCCACCCTGGCCCCGTGGTCCACGTAGACCACACCCGGCATGATTCTTTCCCAGACTCTGGCACCGCAGAGGACAATGCCCCTTTCATTGTAGACCTGGACTATGTCGCCCTCCTGGATGCCCCTTTTTACTGCATCCTGCGGGTTAATCCAGAGGGGCTCGTACAGATAACCATCCCAGCCCTTCACTTTGCAGGTAGGGATTTCTCTGGTCCAGGTGATATCGTCACACTGGGCATGTACCCTCCATCTCCCGTGGTTGGACATGATCAGCAGCGGGTACTTCCGGGCCCTTTCGCTGGAAAGCCTTTCATCATGAGACGGCCCTTTTTCAATCCATTGCGGAGAGGGCGGCCTTTCGCGGTCATCCGGAAAGTATCTGGCTAACCGTTCAGAATAGAACTCCAGCTTGCCGGAAGGGGTCCCCAGGGGACTTTTAGCGGGATCCTTGCAAAACTTCGCCAGTCCGGCAGGAGCTTCCCTCCAGTCTGGAGCGGTGGGGATGACGTAGTAACCCTCTTGGTTGAGTTTTTCCCAGCTAACCAGGTTTTGCACCTTCAAACCATCGTAGCCATATTTAACCCACTCCTGAATGGTCTTTCCTTCCGTATAGGCCTCATACATCCCCAGCTTTTTGGCTATCTCACCGACTATCTCATAGTCGCTCAGGGACTCTCCCAGCGGTTCGATGCACTGGCCCTCTATCATAATAGAGTCATAGGGGACCGCCCAGGCAGTAGTGGCGATATCCTCCTCCTCTAACTTGGTGTTAGCGGGAAGGATAAGGTCCGCCAGCAAACAGTCGTTCTCCAACCAGGGGTGCTGGGCGACAATACATTCTATTTTGGGGCTTTTCAGGGCTTCCACAGTCTTGTTCCCCCAGTTCCAGCAGGTGAGCCGGCAGGGGGTATCGGTCCACATCATATGGATTTCAGAGCCGCCCTCTTCTCGAGGCATGGGATAAGTGTATTTTACGAACTGGTCTTCTACCGGGGCCATGAACTGCGAGCTGCCCCAGGAGGTTACCGGCGGGTTAAGGATAGCTTCCTGGATAAGCGTCTTGGGAATAATCTGTTTGGTGTTAACCTGCCATCTTTCCCCACGCCAGGCGTGCCAGAGGCTGCGGGTATAGGTCCTGGCCACATTGCGGGGCAGGCCATCGAAGTAGTGGTACTGGTGAATGCCCGGTTTGCCCAGCCCCCGCATCCCCAACAACAGGACTTCCAGCCTGGCAGGCTCATGAGCATACGGGCCCCTCTGCATGGAACCTCCGTAATTGTGCACTATGGAGGTTATCCTGGAGGCGAAATTGCGGGCCAGCGCCTTGATGGTCCAGACCGGGACGCCGCATTTGGGGGAGGCCCAGTCGGGGGTCTTGGCGACTCCGTCGTCTTTCCCGAGAACATAGTCCCGGAATTTATCAAAGCCCACCGTATGGGTGGCCACATATTCCTGATCATATGTCCCCTCGGTCATCCACAGATATGCGATAGCCAGCTGCAGGGCAGCATCAGTATTGGGAAGGATGGGAATCCACTTATCGGCGTGCACCGCGGCGGCGTAGTTCAGGTCAGGGCAGATATAGACCTGTTTAATGCCCACCTGTGACCACCAGAACAGGGCCTGGGTAGGAAACTGGCCGCAAAAACCCCAGGAGGTCGTCTCCAGATCGCCGCCCCAGAAGAGGAGCTGCTCACAGTTCTCCGAGATATCCTTAAAAACATTGTGCGCGGGAGCCATCTCGCCCACATCCATAGTACCCCAGACGTGCATCGCTCCCCAGTACCACCCTTCCCAGCTATCCGGATTTCTAACCTGTAAAGTATAGCCGCCCATTTTCTCGAGCAGGAGCATGGAGCAGCCGTGAGGACCGTGCACTGTCTTGGTCTCCCCATGCCCATCACCCTGCAAAAGGATGGCATAAGGCCCGTATTGCCGGTGAATCCTTTTGATCTCCCCGGCAATGATTTCAGCGGCTTCATCCCAGGAAATTCGCCGGTATTTGCTTTTACCCCTGTTCTGCGGATTTCTCTCACCCTGCGGGTCCCAGTCCACCCTCTTCAGAGGATAGAGAATCCGGTTGGGAGAGTAAGTGCGCTTTTTATAGGCTAACATATAAGGCGCTGGCTGGGACTTCAGAAGCGGCTCAAAGGTCCGGCCGTTCCTCTCGATCTTCCAGGTGCCAAATTCCTCCGGGTTATACCTGGAATCATAATGCAGGGGCCGGATCCGGACTATTTTGCCGTTTTTAACGTCCACCGCAGAAGGGCAGGAGGCAATAGCGAACGCACCCAGACCCAGTGCTTTGATAAACGTTTTTTCCGATTTTGTTGCGGCGTTGTTTTGAATGGCCAACTCATCTCCCTCACTTTTCGCAGTCTCGATAAGCTTGAAATACCCGCATTATATTTGAGGCGCCGGCCGCTGTCAATCAGCCTGATCCGGCCTGTATGTGGGACGTCGGGGAGGTATGAACCGGTCCCTCAAGCAGGGATGATACCGTGCTTCTTGGGCGGGCGGGACTCCACTTTGCCAATGTGGGCATTCAGAGCGGCCACCAGAAGCCTCCGGGTATCCGCGGGATCGATCACATCATCCACATGCAGGTGCATGGCGGAAAGGTAAGGATTGGCGAATTGCCGGCGGTATTCAGCGATTTTTTCCTGCAAGGCGGCCTGAGGATCGGCCGCCTTTTCGAGCTCCTTGCGATAGATGATGGGCGCGGCCCCATCCGGCCCCATTACAGCCAGTTCACCACTCGGCCAGGCCATGGCTACGTCCGCCCCCAGGCCCCGGCTGCACATGCCGATATAAGAGCCGCCGTAGGCTTTGCGGATGACCACGGTCAGCTTGGCGACAGTGGCCTCAGAATAGGCGAAAAGCATCTTGGCCCCATGACGGATAATACCACCCCACTCCTGGGCTGTTCCCGGCAAATATCCGGGCACATCTACCAGGGTGACCAGGGGGATATTGAAGGCATCGCAGAATCGGATAAAACGGGAAGCCTTATCGCTGGCATCGATATCCAGGCAGCCAGCTTTAGAACGAGGCTGGTTGGCGATAATGCCGACGCTATATCCGTCCAGGCGGGAGAAGCAGGTGATAATATTGGTGGCCCACTCGGGGAACAGCTCGAAATAGTTCTTGCCGCCGCCCGGCTTGCTATCAAAGACTCTGGCGATGATCTGGTGCATATCATATGGCTGCACGGGACTGGACGGAACGATATCAAACAAAGTCTCATCCCGGCGGTCGGGTTTATCACCCCAGTCTACCCGGGCAGGGGGCTGGCGGTGGCTCTGCGGCAGATAGCTCAAAAGCTCTTTGATGCTGGCGATGCATTCTGGCTCGCTGTTTTCGGAGCGGCAGCAGACCCCGGCTTTTCTCTGGGCCGCGGCGGCCCCTCCCAATTCCTCATCGGTCACGTCCTGGCCCAGAACCGCTTTGACGACCCTTGGCCCGGTGATGAAGGCATAGCTGCTCCCTTTCACCATGAAGATAAAGTCCATCAAAGCCGGGGAATAAACCGCACCTCCGGCGCAGGGACCTATGATGGCGCAAATCTGGGGTATAAGGCCCGAAGCCAGGGTATTGCGGTAGAACATGTTGGCGAACCCAGCCAGGGCATCCACCCCGTCCTGAATCCGGGCACCCCCGGAATCGTTGATGCCGATTACCGGGCAGCCGGCCTTCATAGCTTCGTCCAAACACAGGCAAATCTTGTTAGCGTGGGTCTCCGCCAGAGTACCACCCTGGGTGGTAAAGTCCTGGGAATAGACATAGACGGTCCGGCCGTTTACCTGTCCATAGCCGGTCACCACCGCATCTGCCGGAGAGTCTTCCGGAGCGCAGCTGCCGCGGCTGGTCCCGAACATCCAGAGTTCATGAAAAGTCCCTTTATCCAGCAGGAGGTCAATGCGCTCGCGGGCAGTAAGTTTATTCTTTTTCTTCTGGCTGGCGATACGTTCCGGACCTCCCATGGCCTGGATTTTCTGGCGGCGCTTCTCCAGTTCCTTTAATGAAGCCTCTTTTGACTGCTTTTCCGGTTCCATATAGCCCTCCAGGAGCCTTATCTTCTCTCGAAAATACCTACCACAGCTATTCCGCCGGCGCCGGGTGTGCCCACCATGCCATAGCGGACATCGCGCTTCTCCATTTCATGGACCAGGGCGGTAACCCGCAGAGCGAGGGTGGCGCCCAGGGGATGGCCCAGGGAAATGCCCGAGCCATTAACGTTGATCCGGTCATAATGACTTTCCGGGATTCCGAGGGACTTGATATTATAGAGGCATTGGGCTGCAAAGGCCTCCTGTATTTCAAACAGGTCAATCTGGTCGATTGTGAGACCGGCCTTTTCCAGGACCATTTTAAAGGCCTTATTGCCGGCCTTGGGGGGGTTCCGCGGGTCATCAGCGGCTTTGGCCCAGGCCTTTAAATAGGCCAGAGGCTTGAAGCCCCTGTCCCTGGCCGTATTTTCGCCCACCAGGACATAGGCCGCCGCAGCATCGTTCTCCTGAGAAGAATTACCGGCGGTGCAGACCCCGCCCAGAATAGGCCTTAATTTCGCCAGAGCTTCCAGGGTAGTATCAGCGCGGGGTCCTTCATCGGTATCTACGATTTTCGGCTCACCCTTTTCCGAGGGGATGACAATGGGAACAATATAGTCGCTAAACCGGCCGCTCTTCTGCGCGGCCACTGCCCTCTGGTGGCTGCGGAGGGCCCACCGATCGCACTCCTCGCGGGTCAGACCGATTTCTTTAGCCACATTTTCGGCCCAGGCTACATTGGAGACTATTTCACCGAACTTGTCCGCAGGTTGATGCATCGGGCGGGAGCGTTGAATGCGGTCGTAAAGGGGAATGCCGAACATTTTCTGGCTGCCATGCCCGCGGGGCGCGTCAGGGAAAGAGATCCCCGATCCCCGCCCGATACCCCACTTGATGTTGCCCGGGAAATAGAACTCGGCTGTGCTCATGCTCTCGACGCCGCCGGCCACGACTACTTTGGACATCCCGGTCTGTATCTGCATGGCGCCAATAACCAGTGCGTCCAGGCCTGAGGTGCAGCGCCGGTCCAGGGTAATACCCGGTATGGAAACCGGCCAGCCAGCCTGCAGCAAGCCCCGGCGGGCGATATTGACATATTCCCCGCTTTGATAACATTGTCCAAAGATAACGTCTTCCACTTCCTCAGGACTGACTCCGGCCTTTTGGACGGCTGCCTTTAATACCGCCGCCACCAGGTCATACGCGGGTACCTCTCTCAAGGCACCCAAATATCCGCCGATAGGTGTCCTTACTGCGCTGACAACCGCAATCCGTTCCATACCTTCTTTACTCCTCAGGGTTATTATGCGATAAACCAATTCTATTAGGGTGAATTTAGCCTGTCAAATACGTATAGGAGGAATGAGCCGAATCCAAAGAGGCAAAAGAAAATATAAAATCGAAAATAAATTGTACCTGCTTCTCCCTGCATGTTAAACTTAATTAATGAAAATAATGGTTTCCAATGATGACGGCATCTATGCCGATGGCATCTGGATGCTGGCTCAGGAATTAAGCCAATTTGCCAAAGTTTATATCGTCGCACCGGACCGGGAGCAAAGCGCGGTAGGCACCTCCGTCAGCTTGCGAAAGCCCCTCCGGGCGCAGAAGATCATTCCCCTTTTCCCGGGTATTGAAGCCTACTCCGTAGAAGGCACCCCTTCCGATGCGGTCATTGTAGGTCTGGGGAAAATTGTACCGGAAAAGATAGACCTGGTCATCTCCGGCATCAACCAGGGTTCGAATCTGGGAGAGGACGTCCTCATCTCGGGAACAGTGGGTGCGGCGCTGTCAGCCTACCTGCGTGAATTTCCGGCGATGGCGGTATCCTGCCCGCACGACCGGTGGGACAAAGCCTATCTCAAAGAGGTGGCGCGGTTCACTGCCCTGCTGACCAGGCGCATCGGCTCCGCGGCGGTACCCGCCAGTCTTTTCCTCAACGTTAACATGCCCGATTTGCCGCTGCGCGATGTCAGGGGTGTTAAGGTCACCAGCCTGGCCCACCGCAGCCACGTCAATACCGTCGAAGAGGGTCATGACGGTAAAAGGGCCTACTATATGCTGGTAAGAGAATCAACCAACCACCAGGCCAATGCGCGCACTGACATCTGGGCAGCCTCTCAGGGGTATATTACACTCACCCCTCTGCATCTCTTTTTAAACGATCGTTTACCAAGGGGGCTGCTCGAAAATCTGACCTGCGGACTGTTTGAGGAATTCAAGGCTTCTCTTCAGCAGGTCTAAACCTTTAAGGCAACTGCCATCATCGCCCACAACTCAGGGCGAAAGGCATATTTCATGGAGGAGGCCCTTTCCGGGACCTGCCTTTTTACAGGGGGATGTTTCCGTGCTTCTTGGGATACCGCGCGGGCGGCTTTTTTCTCCTGAGTAATCTCAGGGCGTGAATCAAACGGACCCTGGTTTCCCGTGGCTCA
>JAGDMY010000213.1 GCA_017860765.1 Chloroflexota bacterium
TATGAAGGGTACTTTTCATTATGATAAATCTTGTGTACCGTGGTCCGGCTGCTGCAAATGTGATATGGGATATATTCGATGGCGGTGGCGCCTGACACCCCTTCCGGCAAGTCCAGGCAGGTGATATCAAGGCAGATGCGGTGACCCCTTTTAAATAAATTGGCGGTGGCCAAAATATCGATGGCATATTCATTTATTTCACCCGGCACCACCGGTCTGGCTGCTTCCCGGGTCAGCGGGTGCCAGGGTTCCCAGGGCCTTGATCTCTCAAGGTCTATAGCCCTGTTGGAAGCTTTCAGCCAGCCCCGGGTCAACTCTCTTTCCTGGAGGTCGGCAGGGGTGTCCATCTCACCCTGACGGGCAGTGCGGACGGACTCATCCGGTCCGACATCCTTCAGAATGACGATCCAGTTGGTGTCAGGCTGGTCCAGTTCCGCATAAAGATATAGTGCGCCGGGACCGGCAACCAGGACATCCTCCGACAGGGGCTCTGTCATGTATCTCAGACGTTCTATCCTGCGGGTATGGGTAGGCGGCATCTGTAAAAAGGCGTCCGGCTCTTCATAGTCTTCGATGCTGGAAGGGGAGAATGGAGCGGTCCTCAAACGCTCCCAGCTATGAAGGTAGAACTTCGTCCATCTGGTCTCCGGCAGGGGCCAGTCATCGGCGAAACGCCACCTGTTGGCGCCCATTACCCAGAATTTTACCGGGGGCTCATTCATGATGCCGGTTTCTATGCCCTTAAGCCATTGATCGTGCCACCTCAGGATTTCATTATGATAAGAATGGAAAGGACGCTCCAGATGGGCCGGACCGGTAAACAGGAGTTTCTTGGGGGAGCTGATTTCGCGATAGTAATGCTGTGCTCCGTTTAGATGGGTTTTATAGGTATAACCGTACCAGCCTGATCCGGTATAACTGGGAATCTGGATATTCTTAAATTCTTTTTCACTCTTTTTGACGGCCTCCTCTCTATCGAAGGGATTGATCAGAAAGTTAAAAAACTGAGGATAAATTTGGCCCTTCATGGTCAAAACATTATAGACGTTAGGGTACATTTTATAGTCCGGATTGTTCAGGGCTTCCTGCCAGAGCTTTTCTTGTTCAGGACTGAGATTACCGGGCCGGCCGCGATTCTCATGCGTTACCGACAAGAGGGACAAAATATACCTGAAGGTATGGATAACCCCTCCGGGGTACTCATCGCGGAAGCCGCCCAGTTCACCATAGGCGCCACGCGGGTCGCAGGGAAAGATGGCTTTCAGGTGAGGTGGTTGCTGTTTGGCCACGGCAAATTGTTCCGCCCCGAAACCGGAAATGCCGGTCATGCCCACCTTTCCATCGCACCAGGGCTGTCCGGCTATCCACTCGATGATATCGTAGCTGTCCCAGGCACGGGACCCGCCGTCCTCTGATTTGCCGATTCCCCTGGGATTAGCCACTACCCGGGCGTACCCGCGGGATACGAAGAAAAAGGTATCGCCGCCCTCGATGGTCCCCACCCACAGGGGAGACCAGGCGGGTTGAGGTGGCACCGCTGCTGCAAAATCCGCAGTCTGGAGGTCTTTATTATGGATGGCAATCGCGAAGAGGGCCGGGAATTTGCCCGGAGCATCCGGTCGGTGAATGTCCACGGCTACCTTTACTCCGTCCCTCATTGGGACCATGACATCTCTTTCCACTATCATCCTGGAATATTCAGGCGGGCGGTCATAAGGCGGCGGTGGTGAATCTGCCGGGTATGACAGGAAGTTTTCGATATCCATTTTCCCCTCCTCAGAATTAAGCGTGAAGCCCGGATTTTAGTTTCAGGGTGACGTGAGTCGCTGCCACAGGGCTGATAATCAATTCATTCATTTTTTAATTTGGGCCTTCTATAACTTAAAGGCTGGGGGCAAGGGGACCCAGCGCAAAGCAGCATCAAAGTAGTCTTTGACAAGCGCGATGACTACCATGAGGTAGGGCTTATCCACCCTCCTGTAGTATACGGGATTGTGCACCACGCCTGCCGGGACAAATATGGAAGTGGCCTTGGTAAAAAGGAACTTCTCGGCCTCTTCCCCTTCACCCACCCAGGCCTCAACTTCGCCCCCCAGGTTCAATGTATCGTGCGGGTCGGTCCCTATGAAGAGAAAGAGCTCGTCGAAGTTGTGCGCATGTCCAAAGCCTTTGGTCAGGTCTAAATTCTCTGCACCCGGCGGGTTGGGTGGCAGTGCTGTCTCCAAAGTAGGAGTTCCAATGCCGCTTCCACCTGCGTAAACGTGAAAAATCTCTACCCATACCGGCGCCGGATAAACATTCTTATCGAACATCAGGGTTGGCACGGCAACCCTGCCGCGGTGAAAAGGAAACACTCTGTCTGTGGCTAACTGCAGCCTGTTGACCAGCGGGGTGTACTTCCCTTTGCCAGGCTGCTCCTGCCCGACTTTTTCAAAGGAGAAAGCCGGCGGTGCGGGGAAAATGCGGGTGTTGCTAAATTGAAGATCATATTTGCGGGTCAACGCCACCACGATCTCAATTATGGGCTGGTCCGGATTGTTTATTTTGGTGAATAAGTCAGGATTATGGGCCACATTCCGGGGGACCCAGGCGGCAGTCGGCGATTTGACTATAAATTTTTGGGCATTTTCCCCCTCTCCCAGCCAGATCTCCGCTTCGCCGCCTAAAGAAGTATTATCATGAGGGTTGCTCCCAATGAACATAAATAGTTCGTCGAAATCGTTGTGCGAGTGTTGCATTCCGTTTACTATCGAGGTATCTTCTTTGCCCTCTATAAAGCTGGGCAGTTCACCGGGGACCCCTGATCCAGACCCAGGGGCAAAGGCATGAAAAGTTTCCACCCAAAGGGGGGCATCCGAATATACCCGGTCATCGAACATAAGGGAAAAATCGGCCATCTTACCACGGAATGAAGGACGTACCAGCTCTGTCCAGAGCCTTAAGCTGTTGACATACTTCGCATACTTTCCCACGTTTTCTAGCTCCTTAATATTAATCGCGGACGATATTTTCCATCCCGACCTAAAAGTCATATTATTATAATTGCTTTACGATTGCCAATCAACCTCCTTTGCACACTTGCTCAACTACCTGAATATGTAACTTTTTCACAAACCCCAATTTTCCGGTATAGAATTGGAGAGCTTTCTCCTGGTCTTTTACGAATATGCCGGTCAGTTTAATTCTCATCGGGCACCTCCACAATTAGATTATAGAATTAGCCAATAGTATTAAGCACAGGGCCATGGTGATGGTGACCGAATGGGCGATATATTGCTGACCAAATCCTGGACTGAGGACCGGGCAAATCTCAAAAAACCTCGGAGGATGAATTAAGTTTAGGGAATTTAATGGCAATTGACCCCATGATTAATGTCCTGTAAGCTTGATATGCAGTACCTTGCTTAATCGGGTTTTTCATGAGGTGCTTACAATGGTGTGGGAAAAGGTTAAGAAAACCTTCGCATATTTCTTTAATGCCCAGGGCTTACGGTATGAAATCCGACATCCTAAAAGGGCGATATCCGGCAATCTTATTCCTCTCATAAAGCATCCTTACCTCTTCTATAGAACCAGGAATGTCAAGGGACTGATAACTTTTGAAGTGGGTACCGCGCTTTACGAAGAGGTTTTAAGGTCCAGGCACAAATCAGCCAATATTGTTGAGGTGGGGATATATAAAGGGATGTCAACCATATATCTCGCCGAAGCGGCCAAAAAGGTTCATAAAAGGGTAAAATCATTTGATTGGTTTTGCGGA
>JAGDMY010000214.1 GCA_017860765.1 Chloroflexota bacterium
AGTAAAGTGAACCATTTTAGATCTGGTTGATGTGTCCGCAATGGGGGCAGCGGACTGCCGGTTGGTTATAGCTGGGCGGCAGCCTTAGCCGGGTGCCGCAATTTTCGCAAGTAATGGTCTTATAGCTGTTCATGCGCCACATTAAATCGGAAGTCTCGCGGGAACGATCAATTCTCTCCTGGACATCTCCAGACTGTAAACCGGGGGTGGCCCCCCTTTTCTCTACCTTTTGGAGGCTGTCCATTGCCAGAGCAGAAGCTGGAACCACCCTGGCGCCTTTGACCTCTTCAAACGATTTTTCATAATCCATAAAAGAAGCCCCCGGCATAGCCCGCAAAATCCGGATCCTCTCCGATAAAGGTGGATGAGTGGACAAAAGATCGTTTATCGACATGCCCTTTTTGTAAAAAGGATTGCTGATGTACATCGGGGCGGTAGCCTTATTGGCCTTCTGGACCTGAGTGTTGTTGTTCTGCAATTTCTCCAGGGCCGAAGCCAGCCCTTCCGGATAACGGGTATAAAGGGCCGAAGAGGCGTCAGCCAGATATTCCCGGCGCCTGGAAAGAGCCAAATAGATCAGCTGGGCTATGATAGGCGCCAGAATCATCAAGATCAGGCCTGCTACCAGGATAATAATCTGGGCCATTCCACCACCGCCGCCTCCGTCGCGGGAGGAGCTCCGGCGGCCGCCGCCCGACATGCCGCTAAAGAATAAGATGCGGGTGCCATACCAGGCCAGGATTACTATCGCTCCCACCAGTACGCTGGCTATCAGCATAAAACGGATATCATGGTTTCTGATATGGCCGATTTCGTGGGCGATAACGCCTTGCAGTTCATCACGATTTAGTTTGTCAAGCAGGCCCGAGGTGATAGCCACTGAGGCATGGTTGGGATCGCGGCCGGTGGCAAAGGCATTGAGGGCGGGGTCGTCGATAATATAGACATCTGGCATTTTTTCCAGACCGGAGGCTATTTTCATTTCTTCAACCACGTTGAAGAGGCGGGGATGGTCCTGGGGGCCAATTTTTCTGGCCCCCGACATACCCAGGATTATGCTGTCACCTGAGAAAAGGGCGATCAGGAGCATGATGCCCCAAACAATGAAAGCGAGTATGAGACCGACCAGGAAGTTGTCTAAAAAAGCCAGTCCCAGGAAGTAACCGATGGCGAGCAACAATATCGCCATAATCGTTACCAGCATTACCGATCGAATCTGGTTGGACCTAATCTGTTCCCACATAACAACAGCTCAAACTCAAAATCTAACAAATTTGTTTTGGATTCCGACTTCCAAAAATCCTTTTAAGGCTGAGGGGCTGGTGGCGGAGTTGGAGTGGTGAAACTGACTTTGGGGGCTTCTCTCTCTCCAGCGGCCTGTACCTCAAAGAACTCACCGGGCTTAAAACCGGCCATCCCGGCCACAATATTGGAAGGGAACATCTGGGTCTGGTTGTTATATCTGAGCACCGAGTCATTATAATATTGTCTGGCAAAGCTGATCTTGTTTTCGGTGGAAGTCAACTGTTCCTGGAGCGCCAGGAAGTTTTCATTAGCTTTTAAATTGGGATAGTTTTCTACTACAGCCAGCAAACGGGCTAAGGCGCCGGTAAGTTCGCCCTCCGCCTTGGCCCTTTCCGCAACACCGGCATTGGAAAGAGATTGTGCCAGGTTGCGGGCATTGGTAACCGCCTCGAAGGTCCCCCTCTCATGGGCCGCATAGCCCTTGACGGTTTCTACCAGATTGGGGATTAAGTCGTACCGTCTTTTGAGCTGAACGTCAATCTGTGCCCAGGCGTTCTTGGTCTGATTGCGTGAACCCACCAGTCCATTGTAAATAGAAAAATAGATGATAATAAGGATGACGATGATAACGCCGATGACTATACCGACAATCGCTCCGGCACCCATGTTGCACCTCCTAATATAAATTTAGCTGGAAGACCGAAGATGGAAACCGGAACCCTGACCATGGGGTTCTACAAGATTCGTTTCCTACGCTGCGAGCTTAAACTCCTTTTCCACCCTGGTGGGTGGCCTGGAAGGCCTCCCCCAGAAAAGTGATGATATCCCCGGACCCTGAGGGCTCAATTTGCTTCATGACCTGGTGCAGTTCTCCTCCATCGAACCAGAGGCCGTCACCAAGTGGACAACTATCGATCAGGATCCGGGGCTCCTTACCCAACCAGAATTTGTCCATTTTGCGGCTGCAGACCGGGCACTTGCGCCTGGCTTCCTTGACATCGGCTGTCTGCGGCGTCAGCAGGTCTCTGGCGGACTGGTCAATCCCCCTGGCTACCAGGGAGGAGATTAGCAGGTCCAATTCCCCGGAATCGAACCAGACACCGGCGCAGTGAAGGCAATGATCGAGCTCTATTTTCTGGTGTTCGACCACGATCATATCGACTTTATCAACCGGGCATCTCATGAATTTTATCCTGAATATATTATACCAGTGTAAAGATAAATTACGTGATATGTCAATAGTAAGAATTTCAGCGCTGTTGTAATAATGGAGGCATTGGAATACACTCTGCTTAGAGGAGGTTTGGAGGGGCAGGGGTGCGGAAAAGGTGAAAGCGACTGATGACCGGAACCTGATTTTGATATACATTGCCCTGGCTGGCGGATGTGTCATACTGGGTACCGGGATTACCTTTGCCCTGCTGGCAATTTGTGCCCATTACGGAATCGATATCCTGAAAAACCTATGGCTGCTGGCAATACCTCCGGCCGCTACGCTTCTCATCAACGTATCATTGATAGAGCTATACAAAAAGCTCACCAAAGGGTAAGGATGGCGTCCCCTAGGTATACTTTATAACATCGCATCCGATAAAAGGCCGGAGCACTTCAGGGACTTTGATGCTGCCGTCAGCCTGCTGGTAATTTTCCATAACGGCGATAAGGACCCTGGGCAAGGCCAGGCCTGAGCCGTTTAAGGTATGTACGAATTCAGGCTTTTTATCAGGGGCGGGACGATAGCGGATAGAGGCGCGGCGGGCCTGAAAATCGGTGCAGTTGGAACAGGAACTGACCTCCAGCCATTCGCCCAGTCCGGGAGCCCACATTTCGATGTCATAGGTCTTGGTGGAAGAGAACCCCATATCGGAAGTGTTCAGCAGTTTGATGCGGTAAGGCAGCTGAAGATGCCGGCAGATATCTTCCGCATCACTCACCATTTTTTCGAGTTCGTCCATCGACGTTGAAGGTGCGACCAGCTTGTACATCTCGACCTTATCGAACTGGTGGCCGCGTTTGATTCCGCGAGTATCCTTCCCGGCCGACATCTTTTCGCGGCGAAAGCAGGCCGTATAGGCGACATAATAGAGGGGCAGCTGCTCGGCGGAGAGAATTTCGTCCGCATGCAGGCTGGTTATAGGGACCTCCGCGGTGGGAACAAACCAGTAGTCCTCCTCCGCGTCATGGTAGAGATTATCAGCGAATTTGGGGAGGTTGCCGGAGTTCTGCATGGTTTCCCTTTTTACCATGAAGGGCAGATAAACCTCCTTATAGCCATGCTGAAGGGTATGGGTGTCCAGGAAAAAGCTGATTAAAGCCCTCTGTAATCTGGCACCGAGACCATTCAGGATATAAAAACGGGTGCCGGAAAGCTTCACTCCGCGGTCAAAATCTATTATCCCCTGTTTCTCTCCCAGTTCCCAGTGGGGGAGAGGCTTGAAATCGAACTGCGGCAATTTACCGACGGTGCGGATAACGATATTATCTTCTTCGCTGGAACCCACCGGAA
>JAGDMY010000215.1 GCA_017860765.1 Chloroflexota bacterium
CTATCCCAATACCTATTACATTGGAATGTCCAACCTGGGCCTGCAAGCGGTGTACGGGCTAATCAATTTTCGCGAAGAGACCCTCTGCGAAAGAGTTTTTTGGGATGATGAGAACAGCCAGAAAGGGAGTTTGCCCTTATCAGTGGAATCCCAGCGACCTCTATCCGATTTCGCCGTTCTGGCCTTTTCCCTGAACTATGAAATAGACTACTTCAACATTGCCCCGATTTTAAGGGCCAGCGGCCTGCCTCTTTATTCCGCCCAGAGAGATGCAACCAGCCCGCTAGTTATAGCCGGTGGTCCCTGCATTACTGCCAACCCCATGCCACTGGCGCCTTTCTTCGATTGCCTTTGCATCGGAGAAGCTGAGGAACTGCTGCCCTCGATGCTGCCCGTGCTGTCCGCGGGTATTGCGGGAGATCGTGAAGAATTGCTGAAAGAGCTCTCTAAAATTCCAGGCGTTTATGTTCCCCGCTGCAGCCCGGGGAAACCGATCGTCCGCCGGTGGCTAAAAGACCTGGACCGTTTTCCGGCACATTCCATTGTTCTCGCCCGGGATACGGAACTGAACGATTTATACCTTTTGGAGGTGGAGCGGGGCTGCGGTCATGGCTGCCAGTTCTGCCTGGTAAGCAGCGCGTATAAGCCTCTGCGCCTCCACTCCTTGGAGCAGTTGGCGCAGCAGGCCCGGAGAGGGCTGGCATATCGAAAACGGATTGGGCTGGTAGGCCCGGCGGTGAACGACCATCCGCAAATACAAGACCTGCTGGACCGTTTATTGCAGATGGGAGCCCAGTTCTCGATCAGCTCTTTGAGGATCAACTCTCTTACGCCCCGCCTGCTGGAGCAAATGGTTCAGGGAGGACTGCATTCCATTGCTCTGGCCCCCGAGGCCGGTTCGGAGGTTTTGCGGCAGGAGATAAAAAAGGGCATCACTGAAAATCAGGTGTTAGAGGTTATCAGTTCTGCTGCTGAGAAAGGTATTCGACAGCTCAAGCTCTATTTTATGCTTGGTCTGCCGCGGGAGACCGAAGCCGATATACAGGCGATTGTTGATTTGACTCTGGCGGGCAAGTCGATCATCGATAGAATGCGAAGTCCAACGCGCCTGAGTTTGAACCTGGCCCCTTTTGTTCCCAAAGCCGGGACTCCCTTTCAGCGGCTGCCCATGGCGCCCCTGGAAGTCATACGGGGCCGGCTCAGCTTTCTCAAGAGCCGGCTGACGCCCAGGGGCATACAGATAAGAAATGAAAGTCCGCAGTGGAGCGAGGTCCAGGCTGTACTGGCCCGCGGAGATGCCGGCCTGGCGGAAGTGCTGGCCGAAATAGAGAAGGCCTCCTTGCCGGCCTGGCGGCAGGCGATTCAGAAGCATGGGGTGGACCTGGACTTCTATGCCCATAAGGAATGGAAGAGCGGCCGGAAGCTGCCCTGGAGCATCATCGAATCCGGAATTTCCTAGTACTCATCGGGATACCGGTTGAGCTCCGCCAGACGGTCTACTATCCTGGGGACAATATAGGTGGTGGCATGGGGAGGGGCATTGCAGCAGGTCTTGACAATTAATTTACCCTGGCAAACCCGGTCCGCGGTGTCCTTCATAATTTGGGCCATGCGGGGATAGGCTTTTTCGGTCAGGGCCTGGGTGCCGTAGCTGTCTTTATGGGTGTCCATACCGCAAAGCCAGTAAATTAATTCCGGCTTAAAGGCTTTGACTCTCTCCGGAACCTCTCTGAGAACATTGGCGACCTCTTCGTCATCCGAGTAGCCATGCGGGAAACAGAGTTTGGTAGGGGTTTCCACTTTGCCTTGGTAGCTGTCTTCCCAGGAATACCCGCCACAAAAACAGATATGCAGCATTTCATCGTCATTCCGGTAGAGGTCCCGGACACCATCCGCGTGATGGGTATCCGTATCTACGATGGCGAATCTGCGGCCCAAATTCTTGGCCCGGGCATGGGGGATGCCGAGACCAATAACATTGAAATAGCAGCCGCCCCAGGCACTATCCCGGTGGGCATGATGGCCACCCACACCGGCAATTACCAGCGCGTTGTCCAGCTCCCCGGTCAGCACTTTCTCGGTGGCCCCCAGCATCCCCCCGACAGAATAGAGCGAGACTTTCCACCACTCTGTCCTCTTGATCTGGTCAATCCATTCCTGGCTATGCAGCCGGCCTATTTCTTCTTCGGTAGCTTGCCTGGATTCAAACCATTTGACGTTGGACTCCGCCAGAATTCCGCTTATGTCGAGGCTTCTAAATCCCTCTTCGACACCCATCGCCAGACTGCTGTAGGCTTCCTTTCCACAGACATCGTGATAAAAAATGCCGGTCCTCTTCATATTCTCCTTTCCTCAAGTTTCCTTAAATATTAAGACTCTAGGGCAACTCAGTTTTATTTTTCGGCACATCTAAAAAATCGGCAATTTCGCCGCTTATCCTGGCTGATTGGGTATAAGCATCAGCATGTTTGCCCTTTAGCCAGACCAGGGGAGGCTTTCCGCAGGCTTCCCAGAAAGCCAGGGTCGCCGTGCGCGGGACGATCTCGTCTTCTGCGGCATTGATCATTAAAACCGGACGTCCCTTCAGGCTGGCGGCAAAGGTGAGGGGGTCGTAGAGGAAACATTCCCTGGCCGGGGTGGCCTTCTCCCAACCCCTGAGGGCGACTTCCCTGAGAAAAGTCGGGTACTGGCGGTAGATATCGCGGCATTCTTCACGGGTACACTGGTGTCCAATGGCCAGGGCATCGCCTACCCCTCCCCAGGACAATTCTTCCATACCTCCCCCGATAGCAATGAAAATCCCCGCCCGGATTCTGGCATCCACCGCCATGGCGATAGAGGAAATCATTCCCCCCAGGCTGATTCCAGCTACAAATACCCTGGCCGGGTCGATTTCTTCCTGGCATGATGCCCAATCTACAAGCCGCTGAATTTCCATAACCGCGCTGCGATAGATTTCAAACCATTGGCGGGGATCGCGGGGCAGGGACTGGCCCGCCAGGCCTGCGGGTAAACGGCGGGAATGGATGGGCAAATACAGGACCAGCGTAGCGATCTGGTGTCTGACCAGGAGCCTTGCCAGTGTCAAGCACGGGGCCAGGCTGGTATCACCGTAGCCGTGAGCCAAGATCAGGAGAGGCACTTTCCCGGCCTTTAAAGGAAGAAAGTATTCGCCGAAGGCTGTACGTCCCTCCTCATAGCTGCCTGGAAGCGGTGAAGGAAAGCTCAGCTCATAGTGCGCCCTGGTGGATGTGGAGCCTTTGAGTTGGACATTAAAGGCCGATATTTTGTCATTGCCAGTGTATTTATACATCTCTCTATTTATTTGTTATAGCAATTTTCCCGGAGGCTTGGCAAACGTGGATTCTAACATTTAGCCGAGGTGCTGCTCTTTTTTCTGCGTTGGGTCACGATGAAAACAATAGGCCAGAGTATGCAAACAACGACAATCAGAGATATCAATAGCAATAAAGTAAAATTGGCATCATGGGCCCGTGGGCTATGTGCGGTGATAAATCCTAGAAGCACCAGTATCCCATCATAAATCACCGAAGATAAGGCTACGCCCAGCACAAAGTAAATAAAACGTAAACGGATCAGCCCGGCAGCGACTGTGGTAACCTGAAGCAGGCCGGGTGTCAGGCGCCCGGTAGTAACCGCCAGTGGAGCCCAGTGGCTCAAGCGGCCGCAGAATGAGTCCAATCTATTGCCAACCGAGGGTACACGCCTCTTCGTCCAATTATAGAAT
>JAGDMY010000216.1 GCA_017860765.1 Chloroflexota bacterium
ACCGGTTACTACCTGGGTGCGTACGCTTATGAAAAAAAGGGTTATAAGACTGCCACAGCCCTTTTTGAAGATTTCGTGGCCGGCCAGGAGTTTGTCGGTGGGACAATAGCGGGATTTGAGAAAAAGGGTGGCACCGTCATCCAGAAGCAGGCTATAAAATCTGGCACGATGGATTTCGGTCCATATCTAACGGCCGTGCAAAATGCCGATTGCGTCTTTTTCTGGTTTACACCTGCGACGACCATGAAATTTGTGGCGCAATACTATGCTGCCGGATTGAAAATGCCATTGTTCTTATCCCTTTCTAGTGTGCTTTTCGCACAGACCATGGCCAGCGTGGGTGATAAAGTGGTAGGCATTTTAGGCGCTGGCCCATATACCAGCCTCTTGGATACCCCGATAAACAAGAGCTATGTTGATGCAATGTCTAAGAAATATAATGTTCTTCCCGATGCTCAGGTCGTAAGTGCTGAAGTGGCCCTTACCATGTATCTAGAAGCTGTCAAGGCGACCAATGGGGACACTTCACCGGCGAAAGTAAATGAGGCTTTGCGTAAGCTGAAAGTTTCGACACCGGCAGGCAGTTTCTCCTTTACTCCGGAAGGTCTGGGAGTAGGCGACCTCTATATTATGCAGACTACAAAAACTCCCGATAGATTTGATTGGAAAGTCGTGGATACCTACAGTCAGATCCAGCTGGATGTTCCCAAATAGAGTACTAATCTTAAAATAATTACCTAATGCTTTACCATACAAAAGATGAAGTATTAACGGACCTGATAAGATAAGGAGGTTTTAGGAATGGTAAAAAATGGCAAGGTGATGCTACAGGCGGAACATTTTCCTCTGGAGATTGACCTGACCAGGACAGCGGTGCTGGTCATTGATATGCAGAATGCCTTTTGCACCAAAGGGGCCATGTTCGATCTCTGGGGATTTGACATATCTACTGTTCCGGCGATCATACCCAACATACAGGCAATAATCGGCGCCGCCCGCTCCGCGAAAATCAAGGTAATTAGCCTCGCGCATGTTTTATATCCGGATGTCCGTGAGGTAGGTCCCATGACCTCCTTCTGGTACAACAAGGTCATGATATCGTTTCGGGAAAAACCACAATGGAGGGACAAACTATTAATGAGGGGAACCTGGGGAGCGGATTTTATTGAGGAGCTCAAGCCTCAGCCTGATGAGATTGTGATCGAGAAACAGAGGTTCAGCGCTTTCGCGGGAACTTATCTGGATATTGCTTTACGGACTTTTGATATCCGGTATCTGATAGTTACCGGAACAGCAACTAATATTTGTGTAGAATCCAGCATAAGAGACGCCTGCCACCTTCAATACTTCCCAATCCTGGTTTCGGATGGGGCAGCAGCTTCTCCTCCTGACAGGCAACATGATGCCATAGAAAATATCAAGCAGTGCTTTGGTTGGGTAACTACTACCAGGAATGTCCTCAATATCCTGAAATGACTGTTTAATCCTTCATAGGGGGGCCGCCAGAATTCCTCCGGCCCCCCTTTAGATTTGTATCAGACCGCATAGTTTAACGGCTTACAGATAAGCTCCTTAAAATTCATATCGAAGAAAAACTGGCTGTTGACCGCCGTGATCACAGCGGCTGTATCGGCGCCGCCGCTCTTACCGGTGCCCCCGATGGATATCACATCCTCGCCGGATTTGATTGCTCCAGCATCGGCTGCCATGAGAACAATTTCACAGCAGACTTTTAGGCCTTGCCCAAAAATATACAGGCTGTTGGCGATAATATCTCCTATATCAATCATATCGAATTTGTATTTCATGGCTTTGCTTACTCCGCCGAAAGCATGAGTCATGGTGATAACCGTACCACCGGCGCTTTCTACCATCTTTCGATTGGCATCAGTGAATTCCTGGGTATTGACTCCTCTGAATCCAGTGACATGGCTTATCACCACTACTTTAAAACCCTTGAATACCTCACAGGCTTTGACCGCGGTGCCGCCAGTGCTGGAGGCAACTACTATTGTTCGAATGCCCAACTCTTCGGCTTTCTGTCTGGCAGCCCGTAGAGTGGAATCGGTATTTTGGATGCCGGCCTTTTCGAAATAGGTAACTCTGGACTCCATCGGTGTAACTCTCCTTACGCTAATTTTTTTACTAACATTATACTCTTGAATATTGCGGTTGGCTAATAGGACGCACCGGCAGCAAATAACCCGGCAACTTCACCGGGCGATAATATATCTAAAGTAATATTTTTGGGAGATAATGCTGGAGTGTTCCTCAAAAAGGCGAGATAATGGCCTTTATTAATATATTTATGCTATAATTTGTGCTTAATTATACAAGGACATTGAAACAGGGGGGAAATTTGGCTAATGCCGGAAGTCAGAGCCGCTATTAAACCTAAGTCAGCCTTTTTTTACGGTTACATCGTAGTAATGGCCATATTCATCACCATGGTATTCTTTTTTGGCACATACTTTGCCTTTGGGGTATTTTTTATACCGGTGAAGACCTCCTTTGGCTGGACCAACGCTATGACGGCCTGGGCTTTTTCGCTTTCTATACTTGTGCAGGGCATTGTGGGAATAGCCATGGGCGGCCTCACGGATAAGTTTGGCCCACGGGTTATAATGACCTCCTCGGCGATAATCCTGGGAATTGGCTACTGGCTGATGTCGATGGTAGGGAGTCTGTGGCAGTTGTATCTTTATTACGGGGTGATCATCGGCATCGGGATGAGCAGCGGATATGTCACTTTGCTATCCACAGTAGCCCGGTGGTTCAACATAAGGCGCAATCTAATGACCGGTATTGTTCTCATCGGGATGAGCATCGGGACACTGATAGCGCCTCCAGTCTCGGAAAGGCTGATTTCAGCGTACGATTGGCAGACTTCGTATATCATAACCGCCGTAGCAGTCTTTGTGGTGGTGGTTATAGCCGCCCAATTTATGAAGCGGGACCCTTCAGCAGTGGGGCAGGTGCCCGATGGCCAGCCCTTTCAATCTGAAGTTGCTACGGACCTGAACAGTAAGGGTTTCACACTCAGGCAAGCGGCAACTCACACGCAATACTGGATGTTTATCGGGGCAGAATTTTGTTTTGGTTTTGTCCTTTTCTCGATATTAGTCAATATTGCGCCCCATGCTTCATCATTGGGTTTTTCGCCGGCCCGGGCTTCGCTGGTTCTGGCGGCCCTGGGCGGTTCGGGAATTTTAGGGCGTATCATATTAGGAAACGCGGCTGATCGCTACGGCAACAAAAAGGTCTTCATCCTGGGATTTATTTTATTAGCCGCGGCCTTGTTCTGGCTGGCGCCGGCCCAGCAGGAGTGGATGTTATATGTATTCTCGGCGGTGTTCGGATTTGCCTATGCCGGAGTGGAGACCTCGGAGTCGCCCATGACTGCCTGGCTCTTCGGATTAAAGTCACATGGCATGGTCTTCGGCACTATCAGCCTTTTCTTTACCATTGGCGCGGCGGTTGGACCCTGGGTCACAGCATATATATTTGATATCACCGGCAAATATCAAAATGCTTTTATCATTGCGGGCGCAGTAGGAATTGTCGGTCTGATATTCACCACTTTGCTAAAGTCCCTGGTTGGTAAGGAAAACCGATAAGGATTAATCTGGCAAAGATGCCCTTACAGGAAGTTGTGTAAATTTGACATTGCCAGCTAATAGTGTTAATTTTGAATGTACGTTTGCGTACATCATCTGACCGTTACT
>JAGDMY010000029.1 GCA_017860765.1 Chloroflexota bacterium
CCCTCCTCCCCCTCCACCACCGCCGCTATCGGATGGGCTTTTTATTTGCAGCTGCTGACTCGCGCCGATAAGACCGGCGCTGGCGGCGGTAATAACTGGCCGACCCGTCGAGGCATCCTTGTAGTATAAACTGGCGGTGTTTTGACCGGCCGCGATTGAAACCGAAGAGATGCTCCCGTCAAATTTCCCGGCGGCACTGGTGTCAAATTTGCCGCTGGCAGAAGTGGAACTAAACCTGATGAGGGTATTTTCGCTGACGTTTACCGGAGTACCGGTGCTGTTCTGAATCTGGACGGCGATCGGTCTGGAGACTGCTCCAACATTCAACTGCTGACTGCCGGATACGAAAACGATCTTCCACGTCGAGCCCAGGACATTGATTGTGGTTGATGCCGTAGCGGCGCTGTAATTGGCGCTATCCTGAGGGGTAAAATTGGCCTGAAGCGTTTGATTGTTCCCGACATTGAGAATGGTGCCAGCTGGAGGTGAATAGGCAAATTGTCCGGCTATATTGGCGCTGGCATTCAGTTGGGAAACAGTTAAGGGGGTCGGGTAACTGATATCCGCAGGTTTAGTCCAGCTGATTACGGGTTGGGCCCGGCTGATGTTGGCCGTGGTCGAGGCTGTGGTATTCCAGGTATAGTTGGCCGCATCGGGGCCGGTGACATTTATGCCAGAGACGTTGACCGTTTTCCCCGTTCCGGCATTTTTATCCGCGAAGACAGCTGAAGAATATGTCTTGGTGAAGGTGTCGCTGCCCACCCGGTTGTCCGTAAAAGTGACGGTTGCGGCGACGGTTCCGTCATAGACCTTGTTCATTCCAATGGCTACTATTGTTAAAGGACGCTTGCTGATATTGGCCGTCGTGGAGGCTGTGGTATTCCAGGTATACTTGCCTGCATCGGGGCCGGTGACATTTATGCCAGAGACGCTGACCGTTTTCCCCGTTCCGGCATTTTTATCCGCGAAGACTGCTAAAGAATATGTCTTGGTGAAAGTGTCACTGCCTACCCGGTTATCCGACAAAGTGACAGTGGCGGCGGTGGTGCCGTCATAGACCTTGTTCACCCCGGCAGCAGTGATGCTGAGCATCCGGGCGGCGACAATCTGGGTGATGGCCGGGGAAACGCTGGCATTATAATTGGAATCACCGCTATATTCAGCGGTAATGAGATGGTTCCCTGCGATCAGTTGTGTCACCGGGGTGGTGTAAGTCGCCTGACCGGCAGCGAGGACGGCGGTTCCCAGCTGGCTGGCACCGTCCAGGAATCTGACAGACCCGGTGGGAGTGCCCGTCTGGCTGGAGACAGTGGCAGTGAAAGTCACCGCGTCTCCATAGATTGAGGAAATATCGGATGACTCAACCGCTGTGGCCGTATCCGCCACGGCGATATTGACCTGGAGATTACTCTGGGTCCCGGTAATACTGCCATCGCTGATATCGGTCGCCGTGATAGATTGAATCCCTGCGGTATTCAGGGCAGCGCTGAAGGTATGGACACCTGCATCGCCGGCTGTAAAGGTATGGTCACCGGGAAGGGAGGCTTCAGGATCGGTGCTGCTAAAATGGACTGTGCCGGCATAACCGGTCGCCTCGTTTCCCCCGCCATCCAGCGCCGTGACCGTAAAATTATGAGACACCCCGGGAGAAGTAACCCCGGGGAACCCCGCCACCCGCAGGGTGGCAGTCTGGCCAGATAATATGGAAAAATCAGCGGATGGAGTGGGACCGTCAATGAGGTCACCATTGATATCGGTAGTCCTTACGGTCAGGTGATAATTGTTCCCGGGGGTCTGGGTGTTGATGATGTTTTGCAGAGATAAGCTGAGAGTAGTACCTCCCGAAACTGAGGAGGTATTTTTTTTAAGAGTGATCTCCTGACCGACTATGGAATAAAGCAAAATTGAATAGGGATTGGCACCCAGCGTGGCTCCGGACACATTAAACCCGCCAGGGAAGTCGATAACGATCCGACCGTTTTTCGGCAGGTCGCTGTATAAGGAAAATGTGACGGCATGGGTTGCGGTGTGTCCGACAAGATTATCTGAGGGCGTATCAACGACACCGGTCAACGCTCCCGCCGACGCCGGGACCAGCAAGATGATGAATGAGGCCAGAGTTACAATGAAAGAAAGGCAAATTTCAACACAGGCTTTCTTCATGTTAATCTTGTCAATGCTGCCACTTTATCGCCTGATCATACTCCTGCAAGGCTAAACCTGGCACTGTATAGCCCCTATTATAAAGAAAAATTTAGCACAAGGAAAGTAGCCTAGAACCTTCCCGCCCTCAATGCCATTTAATTATAATCGATTCCCGCTGGAAAAGGCCGACCGCTACCCTGAGAACAAGATAATCTATGATAAAGAGAGCGATCGCCAGGGCCAGCGTTAAAAGCGGCGTAAACCAGACAACGCCGGTCACCTGGATGGCAATCAGAGCCAACACCGGAAAGATCACAAACAGGACCAGGTTCT
Organism: Chloroflexota bacterium; assembly: GCA_017860765.1. Next base: position 2,479 of record JAGDMY010000029.1, read on the forward strand.
GCGCATTTTTGGCGTCTTTAGCTTGAGACGATCCGATGACCCCCAGCAGGAAGCTAAGCAGGGCTACAGCCGGATTCAGGAGAAAGAAGACCAGGTACCACGAAGGGGTCAGCACCAGAGGAATCAGATTGCCCCACCCCATTATCGCCGCCCCGGCAAAAAAGATGGCTGCGCAAGCCCAGCAGACCAAAATGGCCGGTATAGCGCCCGAGAGGGCCTTCCCCAGAAGGAGCTCCCAGGTCCTGACCGGTGTAGCCAGAAGCGGTTCCAGGCTGTGGGATTGCTTCTCCTCTATTATACTGAAGGTCGCGAAGCTGATAGCGATCATCGTCGGTATTAGCAGCAGAAAGAATTTAAATTGGCTGAGGAGCAAGACCTGAAACTGTTGAACGGCCGGGAGGGCGGCCGCAGAGGGAATTTCCGCCAGGAATTTCCCCAGGGCAGCTTGTATCACCGGGCTGAGAAGGAGGGAGTCCCCGCCAAAACGTGAAGCCAGCCACATAAATACCAGGGGTTCAGCGATCACCAGCAGGGGAATCAGGGATACGAAAAGAGTATTATTTAGATCGCGGAAGATTACCTCCCATTCCTTTCTGAGGACGTTCCAGATGCGCTTGCCGGTCATACCCTGACGTCCTCCCGCACCAGGTTGAGATAGATCTCCTCCAGCGAGTGGTGCTCTTCCGTCACCTCCAGGACTCTGCCGCCAGCCTGCACTATGGTCCGGACCAGTTCGGGAAGCTCTTTTTCGGCCTCTCCCAATTCAATGTTGAGCCGGGGGCCGTCCCGGTTGCAGGATTTCACAAAATGGAGTTTTTCTATCGCCTTTACAGTGGCGTCGTCAACGCTTTCCAGTCTGATGACGACGCGGCGGCGAAAAAGGCGTTCCCGGAGGTTCTGCGGGGTATCCAGCGCCAGCAGGCGGGTGCGGAAGATGGCGATGCGGTGGCAGAGCTGCTCGGCCTCGGCAAGGTTGTGGGTGGAAAGGAAAATGGTACGCCCCTCGGTGCTAAGCTTCTTTATCAGCCCCCGGACCTCTTCCGAAGCTTCCGGGTCAAGTCCCGCGGTGGGTTCATCCAGAAACAAGACCCGCGGCTCATGCAGCAAAGCCCTCGCCAGTGCCAGTCTCCCTTTCATGCCCTTGGAGTAAGTCCCCACCCGATCGGCCCGCCGCTCCAAGAGCCCCATTATTTTGAGGTACTTCTCAGCCTGTGCCGGAATATTGAGTCCCTGATAAAATCCGCCAAAATATTCCAGGTTGCGAGAAGCACTTAACCGATTATAAAACCCCGGCGATTCAGTCAATAGTCCGATTGCTTCATGGAGGGGTTCAACCGGGCCATCGGTGCGCCAGCCGGCTACCAGCCCATAACCGGAGGTAGCCGCAATGATCCCCGCCAGCAGGCGGATAGTAGTGGTTTTGCCTGCTCCGTTCGGTCCCAGGAAGCCCAGCACCTCGCCTTTGCCAACTTCCAGGTTAAGGTTATCCACGGCTGTCAGTTTGCCGAAGCGGCGGCTAAGCTGGTGAGCTTCAATCATCGCCAAATTATTGGTCCCCCTGCCGAATTTTGATACTGTAAAGCTATTATAGCCCAAAGAGGGGAGGGGCACATAGCTGATACAGGTGGCCTTGTGATATCTAATTTAGTGCCCCGGGGGGTTCCTGCTGCTATTTACTTTTCCCCCTCAATCTGTTATTTATTGTTTTAAAGGGACTCTCCCGGGAGCAGCGATGCAGTTTGAAACGAAAACTCTGGAAATTCTGGCCGAAGCCTTAAGGGAAATGGAAGACGGTTTTAAAGATCTTCCGGACCTGGAACCCTCCAGCAATTACCAGTCCTTACGCCGGGTTATGCTGGAAGTCGCCCGGAGGATGAAGGACAACTATCCCTACTTCCATCCGTATTACGCTGGCCAGATGCTGAAACCGCCCCACCCCGTAGCCCGTCTGGCCTATATTCTCAGCCTTTATATCAACCCTAATAACCATGCTATCGATGGTGGACGGGCCAGCTCACGGATGGAGAAAGAGGCGATGGCGGGGATAGCCGGACTGTTCGGCTGGCAGTCCTTTCTGGGCCATATCTGCAGCGGCGGGACGATGGCCAACCTGGAAGCCCTCTGGGTGGCCGGAAAAATGAAACCCGACAAGCTGGTCGTGGCCTCGGAACTGGCCCATTACACCCACAGCCGTATTTCAGAGGTCTTGAAGCTGCCTTTCCAGTCTATCCCCTGTAATACGCTGGCTCAAATGGACCTGAACGCCCTGGAAAAATCCTTGAAGACGGGAAAAGTGGGCACGGTGGTGGCGACGGTCGGGACTACCGGCACCGGATCGATCGACCCCCTCCCTGATATTATCCAGTTGAGGGAGAAATATGGCTTTCGCCTCCACGCCGATGCCGCTTACGGCGGCTATTTTATCCTGGTGGAGAACTTAAGCCCCTCAGCCCGCCAGGCCTACGCCAGTCTAAACCTGGTCGACTCGATAGTGATCGATCCGCATAAACACGGTTTGCAGCCATACGGCTGCGGATGTGTTCTCTTTAAAGACCCGGGGGTGGGAGTATGGTATAAGCATGATTCGCCTTACACCTATTTCAGCTCTCAAGACCTGCACCTGGGTGAAATCAGCCTCGAATGCTCCCGTCCCGGAGCCTCGGCCGTAGCTCTATGGGCTACCCAAAAACTCTTGCCCATGGTGCGCGGCGGCGAGTTTGCCACCGGCTTAGCCCAGTCCCGAAAGGCTGCCCTCGAACTCTACCAGAGGTTATCCCGGGATTCCCGCTTCAGACCGCTGATGGCTCCCGAGCTGGATATTGTGACCTGGGCACCCCTGGCTAAAAAGGATAGTTTGATCTCCGACCTTTCTGAGGCAATCTTTCAAACGGCGGCCAGATATAATCTGCATTTGGCCACCTTTAAATATCCGGTGCGTTTGCTGAAGGATTCCTGGAGCGACCTCCAATGGGACCATGACCAGGTCACCTGCCTGCGCTCTTGCTTGATGAAACCCGAGCACCTAGGCTGGCTGGACCGGATCTGGGAGATTCTGGACAGGTCCACTGTGGAAGTGATGGGAGAAAACAGCCGGTAAATGGAAATTAATGTCTTGATCGAAGAAGGCCTCGAGGTTGAACTGGAGGCAGAGTGGCTGCAAAGGATAGTCGAAAAAACCCTTGAAGCCGAAAAAGCGCCGCCAAATGCTGAAATCAGCCTGGTGATCACCGGGCAGGAGAGGATTCGGGAGTTGAACCGGGAATATCGCGGCCGGGATCAGCCTACCGATGTCTTATCTTTCGCTTTGAATGAGCCAAAAACGGCGCCAGAGCCTGCAGTTTTCATCGGACCGCCGGACGGCCTGCTGCATCTGGGTGAAGTCATAATTTCCTACCCCCAGTCAGTCATCCAGGCCCGGGAGCAGGGCCATTCCCTCAGGGAAGAGATGGCAGTGCTGATAGTCCACGGGGTGCTGCATATCCTGGGTTACGACCATGAAAAGCGCCGGAGGGCACCCTCGATGGCGGCCAGAGAAAGGGAAATCCTGGCGGGTATCGCTGAGGAGACAGCATGAAAGCACTGGGAATTGCGGGCAGTCAGCGGAGAGGAGGGAACACCGATACGCTCCTGGCGCGGTTTATGGAGGGCGCCGCCAGTCAAGGGGCGGAAATTAAGACGATTCATGTCTGTGACCTCAAGATAGCTGCCTGCCTGCACTGTGATGCCTGTCTGGTCAGTGGAGAGTGTCAGGTCCAGGATGATATGCACCTGGTTTACCAGGAATTTAACTCGTCCGACCGCATCGTCCTGGCTTCGCCCCTGCATTTTCTGAGCGTTACCGCCCAATTAAAGGCCCTGATAGACCGCTGTCAGGCTCTCTGGGCCCGGAAATATATCTTAAAAGTCCCGCCTCTCAGCGAGAAGCGCGAGCGGAAGGGTTTCTTTATCTCGGTGGGCGGGCGCAGGACTGTTCCGAACCTGTTTGAGGCGGTGCTGCCGACTATTAAAATCCTCTTTAGAACTATCGACGTCCCCTATGCCGGAGATATCCTGGTCCCGGGAATCGATGCCAGGGGCGATATACTTAAACACCCTGAAGCCCTTCAAGCAGCTTACCTGGCCGGACAGAAGCTCATTCAGGACCCCTAGTTTCAATCAAAAACTCAAAATCGCCTCTTTTTCCTGCCCCGCCAAGGGCTTGACCCGGGTATATTACTTTCGTCCTGCCCCTATTTGCCTATAAAAGGGACCTCTCCAATTTGAGAGCGCTTCAGGCTGGACCGAACCGGTTTGCATTAATTTTTGCGATAAGGTAATATATATGGAGAGGTTTCGGTTTCGGTTGCCGATACTTGGTAATCCTCTGCGATTCCCCGAGCGTTGGATGACCTGAAGCGAATCCTACTATTAAACAGGAGGTCATCCGAATGGCGTTTCAGGAGAAGTCGCTCCAGTGTTCCGATTGTGGAAAAACGTTCCCCTTCACTGTCGAAGAGCAAGAGTTTTTCGCATCCAAGGGCTATACTAATGAGCCCAAGCGTTGCCCAACTTGCCGTCAGAATAGAAGGTCGGAGCGTTATGGCAATGGCGGCGGTATGTCCCGCGGCCCTCGCCAGATGTATCCCGCAGTCTGCGCACAATGTGGCAAAGAGACCCAGGTACCGTTCCAGCCTCGCGGCGATAAACCGGTATACTGTCGGGACTGCTACATCAAGAGCAAGTAGACCAGACTTAAATATCTGAACTAAGAAGGCCGGATAAAATCCGGCCTTCTTAGTTATTCCCGTAAAAGGCTAGTGCCTGAAATGCCTCTCACCCGTAAAGACCATGGCGATATCATGCTTATCGGCCATCTCGATAGAGTCCTTGTCCCGGATGGACCCGCCCGGCTGAATAATGGCCGTCGCACCAGCTTTAGCCGCCGCCTCCACGACATCGTTGAAAGGGAACATAGCATCCGAAGCCAGCACGCTGCCCCGGCTCTTCTCGCCAGCTTTTTCAATGGCAATCTGAGCACTGATGATGCGGCTGGGCTGCCCCGCCCCCATCCCCGTAATCATCTTATCCTTGGCCAGCACAATCGCGTTGGACTTGATGTGTTTGACCACGCGCCAGGCAAAGAGCAGGTCTGAGACCTCCTTCTCGGTGGGCTGGCGTTTAGTGACTATTTTCAGGTTGACCTGTTTCTCCGGAACGCTGTCCGAGGTCTGCACCAGCCAGCCGCCTTTTACCTTGCGGAAGTCCGTATAGACCGGTTCAACCTGGCCATAGCCTGGAGGCAACTCGGTCAGCAGGATGCGCAGGTCTGGTTTGGTCTTCAATAACGCCAGCGCCTCTGGCTCATAACCCGGGGCGATAACCACTTCGTAGAAGACCGGTTTAATCTCTTTGGCCATCTCCAGATTAACAGGCCGATTGCAGGCGATGATGCCTCCGAAGGCGGCCACGGTGTCTCCGCTGAAGGCCCTTCGATAAGCTTCCGCGACGTCTTCATAGCTGGCGCAGCCGCAGGGATTAGTATGCTTGATAATCGCTACTGTAGGGGCTGCGTAGTCCGTGACGACGCCCCAGGCAGCATCCGAGTCCAGTATATTATTATAAGAAAGCTCTTTGCCCCACAGCACCTGGGCATCGGTAATTCCGGTATTTCTTTTCTCGCCTGCCGCTAAGTCCTTATAAAAGGCTGCTTTCTGGTGGGGGTTCTCTCCGTACCGCAGGCCGTAGCGTTTCTGCATGGCCACAGTCATAACTTCCGGGAAGCCCTCTTCACCCAACCGCAGGTACTGGGCAATAGCAGTATCATAAGCGGCCACATGCTGGAAGGCCTTTTGCGCCAGGCGTTTCCTGTCCTCGTAGGATATCCCTCCCGCCTTCAGCTTTTCGATAATTAGAGAATAGTCTGCCGGGTCGACCACTATAATCACGCCGGGGAAGTTCTTAGCCGAGGCACGCAGCATGGCTGGACCGCCGATATCGATATTTTCCAGTGCTTCCTGCATGGTCACGCCCGGCCTGGAGATGGTCTGGACGAAGGGATACAGATTAATTGCTACCAGATCTATAAGCGTAATTTGATTCTTCTTTAGCTCTTCCATATGGGAGGGAAGATCGCGCCTGGCCAGGATGCCTCCGTGCACCATGGGGTGCAGGGTCTTGACCCGGCCGTCCAGAATCTCCGGGAAACCGGTGATTTCCGAAATGCTGTGTACGGGCACTTGGGCTTCAGTGATGGACTTCTTGGTGCCGCCGGTGCTGAAGATCTCAAATCCCAGCTGGTTTAAACTGCTGGCAAAATCCGCTACTCCAGCCTTATCCGAAACACTAATTATGGCTCTCATAATGACCTCCTGCCTTTAATATTTAGCTCACCGCTTATTGTATGATCACCCTGGCTTCTGAAGTTTGCCGGATAACCTGGCCGACCACTTTAGCTTCAGGTATTGTCTGCAATATCTTTTCCGCCTGCGCCGCGGCGCAAATTACCGCCATACCGAGGCCCATATTAAAGACATGGTACATCTCATTTTCGTCCACATTCCCGGCTTTCTGGATAATGCGGAACAGGGGCGGTACCGTCCACGACCGCCTGTTAATCTGAGCGGCGCAGCCCTCCGGCAGTACCCGGGGAATGTTTTTATAAAAGCTGCCTCCGGTGATATGGGCCAGTCCTTTAATTGAGGACAGTAGTGGTTGCAGCTGCCGGTAGTAGCAGCGATGGGGTTCGAGCAAAGCCTCCCCCAGGGGCCGCCCCAGTTCCGGGTAAAAGGTATTCATCGCCCCGGGGCTGACACCGAAGACCTTGCGCACCAGGGAATACCCGTTGGTATGCAGCCCGCTGGAGGGCAGACCGATTATCACATCACCGCTGGCGATGTTATCCCCCAGCCGGATTTCTTTTTTCTCCACCACTCCGATGATGAAGCCCACCAGATCGTAATCATCCTCAGCATAGATGCCGGGCATCTCTGCAGTTTCCCCGCCGATCAGGGCACAGCCGACCTCCTGACAGGCTTTTACCAGACCTCCGGCAATGGCTTCCACTCTTCCGGGATTGAGCTTGCCCATGGCAATATAATCCAGGAAGAAAAGAGGGGTAGCCCCGCCTGTGAAGATATCATTGACGCAATGATTGACGATGTCCATTCCGATGGTATCATGTTTATTCAGCGCTAAGGCGATTTTCATTTTGGTGCCCACCCCGTCCACATGGGATACCAGGATGGGCTGATGGTAGCCTTTAAATTCATATAGTCCGCCAAAGAAGCCGATTCCTCTCATCACCTCGGGGCCGAATGTAGGCTGGGCCATGCGGGCGATGACCTTTTTGAGCTTCAAGGCCGCATCTATGTCAACCCCGGCCGAGGCATAAGTCTCCCTTTCCATCACACTGCCCCCCTAAAATATGCTGACTGGACCTGATACTGCAGACCGGAGTAATTATGAACTCTCTGAAGGACCCCGAGTTCGAATAGGCTTGAATCCACGATTT
>JAGDMY010000217.1 GCA_017860765.1 Chloroflexota bacterium
GGTGTCCTCGAAGCTGACCACGCAGTCAGCGCCTGGAGGCATCGGGGCTCCGGTCATAATCCGGATAGCGGTCCCCGGAGATAGGCCGCGTTTGGATGCAAATCCGGCCATTACTGTCTCAATGACCGGCAAAATGCGGGGATTCCCGGGGCTGGCTCCCTGGATATCCCGGGCCCTGACTGCAAACCCGTCGCGGGCAGAGCTGTCCCGGGAAGGTACATCGATTTCCGCATGAACGTCCTCAGCCGCAATTTGCCCCAGGGAGTCCAGAAGGGGACGGTCCTCCGCATCCAGGATATCGATACAGCTGAGGATTTTGCCCAGCGCTTCATCTACGCTCAACATTTAATTCGCCTCTGATAGGATCCAGAACCTTTAACCCTTTTTATATTAGCATATCCTCAATTGTTGAAGCACATGGATTTGAATTTTGTTAAACTATATCCAGGGAGGCTAAAACGATGGAACAGAATGAAAAAATGGATCGCGGTAAGGCGTTGCTGGCCCAGGTATCCCGGATAATAGATCTGGTAGACTATCAGGAAGGGGCGGTGGTCAGCCGCACGCTGATTGACAAGAAAACCGGCACCGTGACTCTCTTCGCTTTTTCAGAAGGACAGGGACTTAGCGAGCACACTGCTCCTTTTGACGCCCTGGTCCTGATTTTAGAAGGCGAGGCGGACATCACCATAGCCGGGAAGACCCTCCGTCTCCAGACCGGCGATATGACCATAATGCCCGCTGATAAACCCCATGCTTTAAAGGCCGTTAAAAGGTATAAAATGATGCTGGTGATGATTAGGTAGCTAGTTGCCGGCTTCTTTCAGGCTGGGGAGAGGCTTCGGCAGGAAAAGCTCCGGAAAAGCAATCTTAGCCCGGCGAATGATCCCAGCAGGATCGAGGTCTAATTTAGACCGGAACAGCGCCGGGCTGCCATGGTCTACAAATTGATCTGGCAGGCCCAGGCACTCCACTTTTACCTGAGATAGTTTAGAGGTGGCCAGCACATTTAAAACACCGCTGCCAAAACCGCCGGAAATGGCATTTTCCTCGGCGGTGATTAATCTGGACGTCCGCCTGGCCTGTTCCAACACCATTTGGGAATCCAGTGGTTTGGCATACCGGGCATTAATAACAGCACAATCAAGGCCTTCTTCATCCAGGAGTCTGGCGGCCTTCAGCGCCGGATAGACCATCGATCCGATGGCTAAAATGGCCAGGTCCGTGCCTTCTTTGAGGACTTCGCTTTTACCGATGGGTAAAAGCTGCCAATCAGGTTTCAAGCTGACGCCCTCCCCGCAGCCCCGCGGATAGCGTATCCCGAAGGGCCTGCCGGAGTTGATGGCGGTAAACAGGAGGTGCTGCAACTCGTCTTCATCCTTGGGTGCCGAGACCACCATATTGGGAATTGCACTTAAAAAAGAGATATCGAAAGCACCCTGATGGGTGGCCCCGTCCTCTCCCACGATCCCTGCTCTGTCAATGGCAAAAACGACTGGCAGGTTCTGAAGGCAGACATCATGGACAATCTGATCGTAGCTCCTCTGCAGGAAGGTCGAATAGACTGCCACAATCGGGATCAAGCCCTGTGTGGCCAGACCTGCCGCCAGTGTAACGGCATGCTGCTCACAGATACCCACATCAATCACCCTGCGAGGGAATTCGGCTGCCGCCGGGGTCAGCCCTGTCCCGTCCAGCATCGCGGCACTGATGGCTACCACCCTGTCATTCTCGCGCATCAACCTCTGGACGGTCTGCCCGAAGACCTGGGCGTAGGAAGACTGGCCATTGTCTTTAAAAGCCACCTTGGGTGAGATCCCATGGAATTGAACAGCATTATTCTCGGCGGCCGGGTGGCCTTTTCCCTTGACCGTTATGGCGTGAATAATGACCGGGACAGACTCATAATCCCGGGCCCGGATTAATGCGGCTTCGATCTCGCGGATATTATGGCCGTCCAGAGGTCCCAGATAAATAAATCCCATTTCCTCCCAGAAAGCGTTGGGCAGGATGACCCGCTCCAGGCCTCTTTTGGCCTGTTTACTGAGCCTCAGGGCCGAGTTGCCAAAGGGTAATATTTTAACCGCCTTTTTTACCCGGTTTTTGGCGCCTTCGTAGCGGGAGTCTGTCCTGACCTGATTCAGCAATTTAGACACGGCACCCAGCGTTGGCGAGATAGCCATACCGTTATCATTTAAAACCACGATCAGCCTGGTTGGCTGATGTCCGGCGTGGTTGATGGCCTCGAAAGCGAGGCCGGAACCAAGAGAACCATCTCCGATAACCGCCACCACCTGATAATCGGCCTTAATGAGGTCCCTGGCCAGAGCCATGCCCAGGGCTGCTGAAATGGAGGTACCCGCATGGCCGGTGGTGAAGGCGTCGTGAGGACTTTCCTGACGCGACGGGAAACCGGAGAGGCCTCCATATTGGCGGATAGTGGAGAAACGTTCCCGCCGGCCGGTTAAAAGCTTGTGGGCATAGCTCTGGTGACCAACGTCCCAGACTATTTTATCCCGCGGGGATTGGAAGATGCGGTGCAAAGCAATAGTTAATTCTACCGTCCCCAGGCTGGAAGCCAGATGCCCCCCATTCAGGGAAATAGTTTTTACCATCTCGTCCCGCAGTTCCCGGGCCAGTATATCTAATTCAGAGTAGGTTAAATTTTTTAAATCTTCCGGTGAGTTGATCTTATCCAGGATACCGGACACTTCATCTCCTTTATATCCAATCCACCTAATTACATTTCAATTCTAATACACCTGCCGCAAATAATCTACGGTGATTCAGCGTCTGAGATTGTAGTTGTTTCCCACAAATATGCCAAAGTTCGTGGCGCCTCGATCCTTCACTGCTGCTTGCGCTAAGCAGGCCCTTCTGATAAAATCAAATGCAGGATACAAAAAGGGGAAGACCAGCGTTGACCTTCCCCGCATTTTTGTGTATTCCATTTACAAATGGGCCGCTAGCTCATCAGGCAGAGCAACAGACTTTTAATCTGTTGGTGCTGGGTTCGAGTCCCAGGCGGCTCACCAGAATTTGAAGCTAAACATCCGCTTAGGTTAATCTTCAATCCAGTCCTTGATCCAAAATTCTAACAGCTCCCTAACAATCTTTACTAAAATTACCATAAACACCATACCCAGAGGTTTATGATGTGTTATTATCGTCACCCTTCCTAAATGTGCTATCCCAACCACTTTCTCAAATGGAACCACAAAGGCTATTACAAACGAAATTCTCTCTCTAAATAGTGATCAAATGAGGATTATAGAGGATCATCTTAGTAAGACCATTGACAAATACCAAAGCCATATATATAATCATTTACTAACATAAGTAAACGATTTATTACGTTCGTAAGTGGTTACTAGCATAATAAGATTATCCGATCATGATATTTACCGGCCGAACGAAAGAATAAAGATGGCTCTTGCTAGACGAAACTACGATATCGGGAATAGGAAAAATAAAAGAGCCTCGGGGGTAGGTTCGGCGATTTCTTAGTTATAGGAATTAAAGGAGAAGAAATATGTTTGGTAGAAAGAAGGATAATCAGACCAAGGTAAAAGAACCCTCCGCGCGGGATATCTTGAAAGGCAAAATAACGAACGAGATAGAGGCTCTTACCCCGGGGCAAGCGGTCATCTACCAACTTTCAGAATTTTACACTTTCGCTCGATTCCTGGGGGTCGA
>JAGDMY010000218.1 GCA_017860765.1 Chloroflexota bacterium
GCCCTGTATCATGGTTATAATTTTCTCGCAACCCCTGACACAATCAATATCTGGGGCCGGGTGCGCTCCCAGGGAGACGCCTATTCTGCCGCATATTACTGGGTGGCCCTTTTTATCAATAACATGGCCATCAGTTAGTCTGTCACCCAGCACCTCTTCCAGAGCTTTAGCCACATTTTGAATTCCTTTGCCTGCACCAAATACATAGACTCTATCAACTTGATCCAGGTCTATAGACTCTTCATCCACTTTCGGAGATCCAATAGGCACAAATTTCTTATGCCCGACAATCAGATTGTTTCCTTTCCTTCGGATAAGCCTGAGGGTATTTGGATAAGGATCGGTGGCTTCGAGTCCGGCTTCCAGTATTTCGACCATGGCCTTTCTGCCTGCGATGTTGCCGTGAGAGGTCAAGTCTGCGGCGTTGAGGATTCGATTTTCCATTACGAACAGAATACATCACCACCTGTATCCAGTCAAGAAATTCATTTGAATAGATAAATCACAATTGCTAAAATATACGCATTCAACTTTGGGCAAGTCATATCCTGCCGATCGAAAATACTCGTTAATTCCTTTTGTATAGGAGTTAAAAAGGATTGATATTATGAGACAGACCACCCTATTACGCAATTTACTGGTCCGGCGTGGCATTATTGTAGCCCCGGGTGCCCATGATGCCAGTACTGCCAGGATTATCCAGCAGACCGGGGGGTTCCAGGCGGTCTATATGACAGGTTCGGGCGCTGCTATGAGTATTCTAGGCGAACCTGATATCGGTCTTTTGACAATGACCGAAATGGTCACCCACGCGCATAACTTAGCCAGGGCAGTTGATCTACCCGTAATTGCCGACGCTGATACCGGTTACGGCAACGCGTTAAATGTCATGCGCACGGTGAAAGAATACGAAAGCGCGGGGGTTGCGGCACTCCATATCGAAGACCAGGTAGCTCCCAAGAAATGCGGACACTTTGAGGGCAAACAGGTCATCTCCATGATTGAAATGGTGGGCAAGATTAAGGCGGCTCTCGATGCCAGGACTGACCCCGATTTTGTTATAATCGCACGGACTGATTCCAGGGCTGTATTGGGATTGGACGAAGCTATCCAAAGAGCCCTGGCTTATGCGGAGGCTGGAGCGGATGCTATTTTCGTCGAGGCACCGCAGTCCCTTCAGGAGTTGGAAACCATAGCCAGGTCTATTGAGACTCCCCTCCTCGTCAACATGGATGAGGGCACTAAGACTCCGCTCTTGACGGTGCAAGAGCTAGAAAAAATGGGCTATAAGATTGTTATCTTCCCGCGGTCCGCACCCTGCGCAGCAGCAAAAACCATCCAGGAGCTTATGCAATTGCTCAAGCAAACCGGCACCACCAAAGGCTTCGCAGACCGGATTGTCACCTTTGAGGAACGCAATCTTATCACCGGACTCGCTAAATACCGGGATTTGGAAAAGAAATATCTGGCCAAAGAATAATTATTTAAAATATATTCATCAGGAGGAATATTTATGACTATTACACAAGAAGTTGCCCTTCATATTGCCGATCTTACTTTTAACAAAATCCCGTCCAGGAACGTTAACGACATGAAGACACTTCTTCTTGACTATCTGGGGGTTGCTCTAGCAGGTTCTAAAACGGAAACCGGACGCATTGCCTCTGAGTTTTCCCAGGAAGCTGGCGAAAAACCACAGGCCACTTTGATCGGCTATCACTTCAAGGCTTCGGCAGCTACTGCTGCCTTCTGCAACGCCATTTCATCTCATAGTATCGAACTTGACGACGTAGACCCACTGGCCTATTTCCATTACGCCCCTCCAATCTTTTCCGCAGCCCTGGCTGTGGCGGAAAGACAAAAAGCTTCTGGCGAGTGTTTCATTACGGGAGTCCTCGCGGGATGCGAGGTCATGGCCCGCCTGTCTAACGTTACTAATCCTGCTTTGAGAGACCGCGGGTTTCATACCACTCCCACCTGTGGAGTATTTGGGGCAGCTGCCGCCGCCGGAAACTTGTTAGCCCTGGATGCCTACCAACAGACCAGCGCTTTAGGCCTGGCAGGAGCTCAAGCCTCGGGCTTGATGGAAATGTACGGGGTTTCGATGCAAAAAAGAATTAACCCTGCTCCGGCGGCCAGAGGTGGGATCACCGCAGCGCTTCTCGCCCAGAGAGGGTTCACCGGGGCAGAAACGATTTTCGAAGGCGAGCGCGGGTTCTGCCGGGCTTTCGCCGGGGCCACTGATGTGAGCAAGTTAACCGAAAACCTCGGTATAGATTACCCGGTGTACGTCGAATACAAACCATATGCTTGCGCCCGGCCGATCCACAATGCGATCGATTGCGCCATTGAAATTAGAAATAAATACCCTGTTAGTATTCCCTTAATCAAAGAAATCAGAGTGCGCCGGCATCCCGCGTGGGTCAAATATCACGGTACACTCGTGCCAAAGACGTTCCATGAAGCCCAGATGAGTCTGCCCTATTCCGTTGCTGTCGCGCTGATCGAAGGCAATGCCTTACTTGATCAATATTCGGGGGGAAGACTCCAGGACCCCAGGATAACCGACCTCTGCCAAAAAGTCAAAATCACCAGCGATGCTTCTTTACCCAGGGGCGTCTCCGTAGCCATGACAGTCGTTATGAGCGACAACACCGAATACAAAGCTCAGGTAGACTATCCCAAAGGGTCTCTCGAGAATCCGATGACAGATGCAGATCATAAGAATAAATTTCAAATGTTGGCCACCCATGTATTACCCGCGCAGAAGGTCCAACAGGTAATTCAAATAGTCGATAAACTTGAAGAGCTCGATGATATATCCCATCTTGCTAAATTGCTATTTTAAAGGAAAAATAATGAATATCGAAGATGAACTTCTCCGTGGATCAATAGACTTGCACGCTCATGGATGGCCTGAGTTCAGTCTTAAAATGCGCGGGCGCATGGACGATATTGAATGGGCACAGATGGCCAAAGCAGCCGGCATGCGCGCTTATGTAATGAAATCCCATGTCTATCCGACTATGCCTCAGGCCTACCTTGTTAACCAGGTTGTTCCCGATATTAAGGTTTTTGGCAGTATAACCCTTAACGTTACCGTAGGAGGGTTAAACCCCTTCGCTGTGGAATTAGCTGGAGAATTAGGCGCCAAGATAGTCTGGATGCCCACCTGGAGTTCCAAAAACGGTTTGACCAAGGGCGGCGTTTTCATGGCCAGAATGAAACGTATTATGTCTACTATAGACAATCTCCTCCCCTCGCCTGAAGCTGGAGTTACCGTTTTTGATTCAAACGGGCAGTTGCTGCCGGTAGTCAATGAAATAATCTCCATTATTAAAAAATACGATATGATTCTGGCCACTGGACACTTGTCTATCGAAGAAAGTATGGCTGTGGCCGAAGTAGCTGGAAAAGCCGGTGTCAAATTTATGTTGACACACGCTCTTAATCGCCAGGTCGCCGCTTCTCCTGAGCAACAAAAATCCTTTGTTAAATTGGGTGGTTATATCGAACACTGCTACATCACCACGATGCCGCTGCATGGAAGGCTGGAGCTGAGCGCCATAGTTGAGTCGATCAAAGATGTGGGGCCTCAGCATTTTATTATCACCACCGATGCCATTGGAGCCTGGAACGCCACTCCACCCGAGTTGATGCGGATGTTCATCGGCTCACTTCT
>JAGDMY010000219.1 GCA_017860765.1 Chloroflexota bacterium
CTGCCCGGCCAGCTGGACCGGGGCGGGGCCATCAATACCATCACGCCCCACAACACCACCTCCAAAAACTGCTGCGGGATGGCGGTGAGCGGATTCCTGGCGGAGGTGGAGAGAGTGGACCTGGAGGCGCTGCGCGGGCAGTATCCTGAGGCCTTCAGCCGGCCCTATCATCCCGCCGCCGGCCCCTGCCTGGAGTCTTTTGTCGTTTCTGGTAACAACGCCTGATTGATAATAGTAACAACGAAAGGAGCAGAAAATGGCAGCTGGAAAATATGACAAGCAGTTCGTCACCGATTTGAAAGCGGATATACCTGCCACCAAGTGGCATCCCAAAGTTCAACCCGTGCAAAAAGGGAAAAACGGCCGGATTTTATATATGGACAGCGACCTGGTCCCCGGCGCTTTCTACAATGAATGCGTCTGGATCTACAACGCCTCCGGAGATGTCCAGAAACAGGGGGGAATCCAGGCCCACTCCCATGACCATGACGAAGTCCTGGGTTTCTTTGGAACCAACCTGGAAGATCCTTACGATCTGGGAGCCGAAATCGAGTTCTGGCTGGGCGATGAAAAAAACATACTTACCCGGACCTGCTTGATTTTTATTCCGAAAGGATTAAAGCACTGTCCCCTGAGGGTCCTGAAAGTGAAGACACCGGTCTTTCATTTCAGCGCCCATGCCGGGAAGGAGTATACTCACCGAAATAATATTATCGCCGAGCCTGCCAAATCATGATTCGGGAATCTCAAGATCGGCCAGGAGGAGGACTGTTCAAATGAACGAAAAAAAATCAAAATATGGGAAATATATTGTTACCGAGCTGAACCAGGATGTTATTGAAGCGCCCTGGGCCCCCAAAGGACTGGGACCCATCTCTCCGGGAAAAACCGGCCGGGTCTTATGGCTGGACAACCAGACTGTTCCCGGCGCTTTCTACGTGGAAACCGTCTGGATTTTCCCTCGTAAAGTCAGCCCCCACGGAGGGACTCAGTCCCATACCCATAACTACGATGAGGTGCTGGCTTTTTTCGGGACCAACCCGGATGACCCCTACGACCTGGGAGGAGAAGCTGAATTTTATATCGATGATGAGAAGCATGTCATCACCAAGAGCTGCCTGGTTTTTGTTCCGGCGGGATTAAAGCACAGCCCCCTGAGGTTTAACCGGGTGGACAGGCCGATCTTTCATTACAGCATCGGCCCCGGGAAAATGTACTTTTAGTATGGGGTGATCTTCAGGCTCGATGCCTGGAATGAGTGGTAAGGTATTGATATAAATCCGCCAGGCTGTGGCGCATGATCTGGTGCATCCAGGGATCCTGGATCTGGGGATACTTTTCCGCCATATTGACTTTTTTCAGCATCTTTTCCAGCGGCATCCCCTGACTGATGGCTGACTGGACGGACTTTAGCCAGAGCTCAACCTGATCCATCATCCACGGAAGGCGGGTCATATCGGAAACCACACCATGACCGGGAACGAGCCGGTCGGCCGCGAAGCTTTGAAGCTGCTTTAAGGATTCCAACCAGGCCAGGGGATCTGACTTGATGAAGATAGGCATTCGCAAATTCAGGTTATCCCCGGTGAAGATAACCTTCTCTTCGGGAACGTAGACCGCGATTTCGGAGAGAGTATGGCCAGGCAGATTTATCAAGTGAAATGAATGCTCCCCCAGGAAAAAAGAGAGCTTCTGCGAAAAAGTGATTTCAGGCAGCTGATAGCGAAAGTCCGAGTCCAGTGGCAAGGCCTCCGGCGCCATGCCTCCCAGCGCATTCACTAAATCCTTGACCTGTGCCGCCGCTAAAGCGATGCGGGTGCCTTCATGAGAAATAACCGGGGCTCCGAACCAGCAATTCCCGCTGGCATGGTCGGTATGCGGCTCAGTATTAATAATATAGCGGACCGGTCCATGTCGGGAAGCCTCTTTTTTCCACTCTTTAGCTTCGTATGGCACCATCGGCGTATCGATCACAACCACACCTCGGGTAGTCACCACCAGGCCGGTATTGCATCCCCGGAATCCGGTTTCAACGTAAACGTTTTTCGTAATCGCCTGCATCCGCGCCTCTATATAATCCGAATAATATGGTTATCAGTTAGACATGCCGCCATCGACCACGATAACCTGCCCGGCGATATAAGCGGCGGCGTCCGAGGCTAAAAATAAGGCCACGTTGGCCACGTCAGCCGGCTGACAGATCCGACCAAACGGCGGGAAAAATGGGGGCAGGCCAGATCTCTGTTCCATCTTCGCTTTACCGGTATGGTCCTCTTTAACAATTCCAGCCAGGTCGTGGCGATTAATATCGGTATCCACCATCCCGGGGGCAATTCCGTTGACCCGAATGTTATCCTGGACCAGGTCTTTGCCTAACCAGTGGGTAATGAATCTGATCCCGGCCTTGGATAGGCCGTAAGCATATTGATTAGCGGTGTATTTCAAGCCGGATACCGAGCCGATATTAATGATAGCCCCTTTCCCGCGCTCCTTCATAACCTTGCTGGCGGCGAGGCAGCAATTATGACAGCCCCGCATATTGATATTCATCATCTTATCCCAGATGTCGCGGGAAATATCTGGGGTTGGGTAAAGGGCTCCTACGGCAGCATTATTCACCATAATATCCAACCCGCGGAATTCTCTGACTGTCTGATTAATCAGATCGATTACCTGGGTTTCGTCAGCGATATCCGTTTTTATGGCCCGAGAGCGCCGCCCTAATTTCACAATCTCGGCGGCTGTCCCCTCCAGATCATAATCTCCGCCGCTCAGATTGATATCGGCGACCACCACGTCGGCTCCGGCTTTCGCCAATGCCAGAGCAGTCGCCCGGCCTATGCCTCTAATACTAGCCGCTCCTGTCACTATCGCGATCCTGCCTTCCAGCGAAAATACTGACAAATCCATGTATTTCCTCTCCTCTTATAGTGCAGCCAATCGAGAGAATTGAAAAATACCCGGCTGCCAATTGGTTTTAGGAATTCACTCTACCCGAGAGAAATCATCCGGATAAAAACTGGCGCTGGTTGGCTATTCTTAATTACCCTCCAGCCATTCCTTTCTTTCTCGGACAGGGATATCAATAGGTTACGCCAGATGGCGCTGGATATATTGCCTTTGTTTTTACTATGGCTATTATACGGCTGCCCCATCTGACATACAACCCATGCGATTAACTTCTTTATTTTGAATTGCTAAAAATATTCTGAGGTAACTTGATGGGCCATATCTGAATTAACCGAGTGTTATGCCCAAAGGCCCTTTTCCAATACTCGTGATTACCGGAGAGCGGGGAGTGCAAAAAGCATAGTAGCCAAAATGTTGCGGCTGCTGGTAGATCCTTCCACTGTCCCATTACGCGCCTTACCAAAGGAAGACAACAGACGCTTACAAGACGAACGAGAAACTTTTACCTCGACTTCTGCTAAATACCGCTGTTAATAATGCCGGTCTATTAGTCCGTTATCATATTTAGCGGCAAAGATATAGGCCTACAGGTAACAGTCGGAGCAAACATGCGTTAGTCCAGCTCTCTAAAGCTGGACTGACTGCCAAGGAGGGTCAAAATGAAAAAGGCCCCTAGATAAGCTATTATCGGGATGGTTCGCGCAGGCCGTTAAGGACATAGACACCGAGGTGGAACTCCCGGCCATCCAGTCCTGGAAGATAGGCCT
>JAGDMY010000220.1 GCA_017860765.1 Chloroflexota bacterium
CAAATCCTGCGATATGCCGCCTCCCGATACCGGAAAAATGCCATAGGTCAAAGCACAAGATAACCACGGCGTTTTCATAATACGCCTTTTTAATTGTTGCAGGGGATTGCCATGGATATTCTCACCGTAAGTCTGATATTCATAGGTTTATCCGTAGTCCTGATTATAGCAGGCATACCCATAGCCTACGTTTTAGGGTTTTGCACTGTTTTGGGTATTCTGTTTGGCGCTGGCGGGGCTTCTCTTACCAAGTTGGGCCTAAGTCCTTTTTCCGTCTTTCATGGCTTAAACTGGCTTCCACTGCCCATGTTTATAATGATGGCTTATATCATTAGTGAAACTGACATCGGCAAAGATATTTTCGCAACTGCGAATAAATGGCTTTCCCGAATCCCGGGGGGACTGGTAGTAGCTGCTATATGGGCCGAAGCCGCTATGGCAGCCACCATGGGCGCCAGCGGAACAACCATCCTTACAGTGGGCACAGTGGCTGTGCCCGAGATGGAAAGACTCGGCTGCGATAAGAAATTTTGCGTAGGCGCCCTGCTGTGTGGTGGGGTGCTCGGTCCTTTGATTCCACCCAGCATTCCCTTTATTGTCTACGCTATTCTGTCACAGCAATCCATCGCTAAACTGTTTATGGCGGGAATAATTCCCGGCATTCTTTTAGCTGTCATGCTTTCAGCGTATGCTATAGTGGCTTGTCTGGTAAAGCCTGCCTTAGCACCCCGCCCTTCAGCAGTGAACTTGAAAGAAAGGGTATTATCCCTCAGAAAGGTCTGGCCGGTAATTGTCCTTATCGTCGGCATACTGGGCGGGATCTATAAAGGCGTGGTCACTGCTACCGAAGCCGGTGGAGCCGGGGTTATCATTATTCTGCTTATAGCGATCGTGTTTTATCGATTTCGCCATGCCAATTTAGGCCACGCAATAGCTGAATCAGCTACACTAACAGGTATGATTGGCCTAATGATTATCGCATCTACAGTTTTCACATTTGTGGTGGGAGTATCAGGACTGGCGCAGAAACTGAGCAGTATGATCATTGCTTCAGGATGGTCTCCCTGGCTCGTGGTTATTATCATCAATATCGCGCTGCTGATTCTTGGTTGCATTATGGATGGCCTGGCGATCATGATGGTGACTATGCCGCTGTTTATACCCATAATTATCGGTATGGGGTTCGATCCGGTTTGGTTTGGAGTGCTGGTGACAGTAAATATCGAAATAGGGTTGATAACCCCGCCTGTGGCATTGAATCTTTTTATTGCTAGTGGAACCTTTCATATCCCGGTGGCCGATGTCATTCGAGGAATGACGCCTTTCCTAGTGGTGCTGGTGGTCTTCCTATGTGTCCTGATTGCATTCCCTTCAATTAGTCTCTGGTTGCCTAACCTGATGGGTGGGGGGTGAAGACAAGGAAACACTACCTTTTATATAACAATTCATCTTATAACTTCGCTCTCTTCCAGCTCTTTAATTCTGTCCGCGGATAAGTGCAACAATTCCTTTAAAACATAGTGGTTATGTTCTCCCAATGATGGAGCCGGTCGCCGTATATCCCCCGGAGTTTTGCTCAACCTGAAGGGAAGGTTAGTAAGTAATTCCATACCTATTAGAGGGTGTTCAATTTCCAGATAGGTTTTTCTTTTTCTATAATGCGGGTCTATGTATTGGTCCTCAATATTCATCACGGGAGTAGCTGCTACCCCGGCTTTTTGCAGGATTTCCGTTAGATCGTAGGCCGTGTAATCCACTGTAGCTTTAGAGATAAGCTCGTCTAACTCTTGCCTGTTTCTCAATCTATGATTTCTATCGTGGAATCGGATATCTTCTATCCAATTAATCCTTCCGACTGCCTGGCAAAAACTTCGCCACTCGTCTTCAGTTTTAACCGCTATAGCTATCCACTTGTCTTTCCCCTGGCAGGGGTAAATTCCATGCGGCGACAATACGGGGTGAGAGTTGCCTTGAAAGCCGGGAGAAACGCCGTTCATAGCAAATTCCATCACTGCCTCACCCAGTAGACTGGTGACCGCATCTGATTCGGCCAGCTCGATATGCTGTCCCTTGCCAGTTTTATAGCGATACCGTAACGCTGCCATGACGGCAAAAGCACCGTGGATGCTGGCATTGGCATCACCATAGGCAGCGATTACCTGCATAGGTGTGTTCTCACCATAATACCCAATCAAACTGGCAAGGCCACCTAGAGCGATAATGGAAGGAGCGTAGAGCTGGGCATCCTTTAAAACGCCGCTTTCCCCGCAAGCGGTTAAAGATATGGAAATAATATCCGGCTTGACCAATTGCAGACTTACGTGGTCTAATCCTAAATTTTTCATGGTACCAGGGCTGAAATTATCAGAGACAACGTCGCTTATCCTGATAAGATCATATAATAATCGTTGCCCTTCGGGGTCCTTGGCATTTACTGTAAAGCTCATTTTGTTGCGGTTTAAGCCATGGAAAACCGGCTGCATATCGGGCCACTTACCTCTATCGCCTCCAGCAATATCCTCCCCTACTACTGGCCTTCCCAACCGGGCGCCATCAAGTTTTTTACGTGACTCGATCTTGATCACTTCAGCGCCTAAGTCAGCCAGTATCTGCCCTACCTGAGGACCAGCCCAGGCTGTACCAAAATCAAGGATCCGATAACCCTCCAGAGGGTATGTCATAATTTTCTTTAAATCCTATTTAAAGTGAATAAACTCAACACCTAATTAGATTACGCCTTCACTTCTCATGCGGGAAAGTTTCTCTAATGAATAGCCCAGTCTCTGGCCGAGAATTATTTCATTGTCCTGCCCCAGAAGTGGAGCAGGCTTTCCGACGCTCCAGTGCATTGCGGAAAAATTACAGGGCTCCTTCGGATAGGGAAGTTTGCCGGCTCGCGGGTGGCCGATTTCATTGAAAAACTGGCGCTCTTTGAAATGAGGGTGGTTTGTTAATTCAGCAATACTATATATCGGCGAACAAGGAATCTGGTTTTGTTTGCAAAGTTGAAATAACTCTTCCCTGGTACGCTCTTTCAACCAGGGTATTATAAGTGCATCGGTTTCATCAGCATATTGTTCCTGCATCGCCCGCCGGTCTTTGTATCTGGGGTCCTCTGCCCATGGCGGGTTGCCTATTAGATTTAAGAATCTCATCCATTGGTCTATTTGCGGGGCAATAAAACTGATATACCCGTCTTTACAGGGCAGGTAACTGCAGGGGTAAAGGAAGAAACCGCCATGAATGCCACGCCTGATTCCAGTCACTCCGCGATAAAGAAAAGTGAGGGCGCTTTGTGCCATATGAAGAGTAGCCCAAACTTCCACTTCGGATATATCCACAAGCTGGCCTTCCCCGGTTTTCTCCCGAGCCATTAAAGCGGCCAGAATTCCAATAGCAGCACTCGCCCCGGCCTGATAGGCCCCCTGTGATAGCGGCATATTTAAAGGTTCCCGGTCGGGCTCACCTATACCCACCGAAATTCCGCCTGCGGCACAGCAGTTGATTTCGGCCGCTTTGTAGTCCTTGTAAGGTCCGCTAAGTCCAAACGGCGTGATGGAAACCATAATTAGAGCGGGGTTTATTTTCTCCAATTCAGCATAGGTAAGACCGAGATCTTGCATAACGGCGGGAGGATTGTTTTCAACGAATATGTCTGCTTTTTCCAGCAATT
>JAGDMY010000221.1 GCA_017860765.1 Chloroflexota bacterium
ACCCCGGTTACCACTTCCCCTTCACGCCCGGAAAACTCTTCAAATATCAGGCTGCGTTCAGCTTCGCGCAACTTCTGCACCACCACTTGTTTGGCAGTTTGGGCAGCAATCCGGCCAAAATTGGATGGGGTTATTTCCACGCTGACCATATCATTCTCGCCAGCGAGGGGGTCTACAAGCTGGGCTTCCTCCAGCGCAATCTCCATACAAGGATCTTTCACCTGCAAAACGGCGCGTTTCTGAGCATAGACCTGAACCTCGCCTGTTTTTCCGTCTAATTCGACGCTAACATTTTGGGAAGTGCCGAAATTCTTCTTATAAGCTGTGTTCAAAGCCGATTTGATCGCCTCAATTAAGGCTTGCTGGGGTATGCCTCTTTCCTTTTCCAAGTCTTTCAGGGCCTGCATGAGTTCCTGGGACATTGTTCTTCCTCCTTATATATCTGGATGCAGCCGGACCATCGTTATCTGTTCACGGTTTATTTGCAATGGACGGCCTTCAATTTCAATACTCAAAGTGCTCGGATCGATCCCGGTCAAGGTGCCGACAAATTTCTTCGTGCCTTCCACCGGCTGAGATGTTTTTACTAAGACCTTGGTTCCTAAAAATCTGAGCAGATCACGATCTTGTTTCAAGATCCGGTCAATGCCCGGGGATGAGACCTCCAAATAATCGTATTCCAGGTCCTCCTGGGTATCGATGAATTCTTTAACGGCTCGGGTCGCCAGCACACAGGTATCAGTGTCGACTCCGTGAGGAGTATCGATATAAATTCTAAGGATCCACCCAGTTTGCTCGCGGCGGAATTCCAGTTCATATAACTCAATCCCGTGTTCCGCAAGCTGGTCAGCAATTGCAGATCTCAGCTGCGGACTCAGCGCTCTCCTGCTCATCTTACCTCCACCCCTGCTTCAGTCAATTTATCAGGCATTACAATAGAAAGAGTGGGCCGTTACCCACTCTTTCTAATACAATATTAGCAAGATACATTGCAAGTATAACACATTGAAATTCTAAAATTCAAGTTTATAGCCGCTTTCTTTAGCAATGATGCGCATTCTATGCAAAAAGGCTGATCTGGGTTTTCTCCGGCAAGCCCCCAAAACAATTTTCTTTTCTCAACATATCCATCCCACTTTTATTCAATCGGGTCCGAGCCTGAAAATCTTCCACCGAGATATACTGGCCATCATTACGACTGCTGACAATTCCCTGGGCGGCGGCAGCCCCGATGTTGGGCAGGGCGGCGAAGGGCAGAATTAAGCCCCCCTCGCACACAATGAATTTGTGGGCTTCTGACCGGTAAATGTCCACCGGTTTGAAATGAAAACCCCGTGCGTACATCTCCATAGCCAGTTCCAATATGGTTACCAGTTTCTTGTCTTTGGCCGAGGCATCATGTCCTTTTTTTTCAAGCTCTTTGATCCGCTGGCGCACCAATTCATATCCCCCGAGTATGGTCTCAGCGTCAAAGTCTTCAGCGCGAATACCGAAGAAACTGGCGTAAAATGCCAGCGGATAATTAATCTTGAACCAGGCGATGCGGTACGCCATGGTAACGTAGGCCACAGCATGGGCCTTGGGGAACATATATTTGATTTTCTGGCAGGCTGCAATATACCAGGACGGAATCTGAGATTTCTCCATCACCTTAACATCCTGGGTATTCAAGCCTTTGCCTTTGCGAACCTTTTCCATTATTTCAAAGGCTTGAATTTTGTTCATCTCTTTATGAATCAAATAGGTCATTATATCGTCCCGGGTACAGATTACTTCATTAAGAGTGGCTACTTGATCGGCAATCAGGCGCTGGGCATTGTTCAACCATACATCAGTACCGTGCGAAAGTCCGCTGATCCTGACCAGCTCTGCAAAGGTGGTGGGCCGGGTAGCTTCCAGCATCTGTCGGACAAATGGGGTGCCAAATTCGGGAATTCCGTAGGTACCCACGGTGGAATCTATGTCCTGGGGCTTCACTCCCAGCGGTTCTACTCCGGAAAATAATTTCATCGTCTCCGCTTCCGACAGGCTTATGGTGGCAGCTTTAATCCCAGTCAGATCCTCCAATTCCTTAATCACGGTAGGATCGTCGTGACCTAATATATCCAGCTTAACCAGTTGGTCACCGATAGCATGGTACTCAAAATGGGTGGTGATTACTCCAGAAGCCTTATTGTCAGCCGGGTGCTGCAAGGGGGTGAAGTCCATGATGTCCTTATCGGTAGGTACAACGATCAGGCCTCCGGGGTGTTGTCCAGTGGTGCGCCGAACCCCGGAAATGCCGCGGGCAAGACGCATCATTTCGGTATTCTTAATATCCAGGCTTTTCTTTTCCGCGTACTTTTTGACAAAACCAAACGCGGTTTTATCAGCGATAGTGGAAATGGTCCCGGCTCGGAACACATTCTGACTGCCAAATAGTTCTTCTACATATTGATGAGCCCGGCTCTGGTAATCACCAGAAAAATTTAGGTCAATGTCCGGAACTTTATCGCCCTCAAAACCCATGAAGGTTTCAAAGGGTATATTGAAGCCATCCTGGCCCAATTTTTGCCCACAGTGCGGGCAGTCCTTAGCTGTCAAATCAACCCCGCAGCCCAATGACTCATTGGCAATAAATTCGCTGTAGTAGCAATGGCGGCAAATGTAGTGTGGGGGAAGGGCGTTGACCTCGGTTATCCCCGTGAAAAAAGCCACCAGTGATGAACCCACCGAACCTCGTGAACCCACTAAATAGCCGTCCTCATTAGATTTCTTGACCAGTTTGTGAGCGATTAGGTAGAGCACCGAAAAGCCATGACCAATTATCGAAGCCAGTTCCCGCTGGATGCGCTCTTCAACCAAAGCAGGCAGTTCGGGGCCATAGACTGCATGCGCCTTCTGCCAGGTGAGTTCAGTTATTTCCCGTTCGGCGCTATCTATCTTGGGTGGGTAAAAACCATCCGGAACCGGTTTTATAGCTTCTACCAAATCCGCCACTAACAGCGGATCCTCAATCACTACCCGCTGGGCTTCCACCGGACCCAGATAAGCAAATTCTTCCATCATCTCCGCGGTGGTGCGAAAATAGAGGGGCATCTCTTCATCAGCATCTTCGTAATCCTGTCCGGACTTAATGATGGTGCGGTATTTTTCATGATCAGGATCCAGAAAATGCACGTCTCCGGTTGCCACTACCGGTTTGCCGCCTTCCCTGCCCAGAGCTACGATCCTGCGGTTGATGTTTTCCAGCTCTAATTCTGATTCCAACAGCCCTTTTCTGATTAGAAAGGCATTATTGCTTCGAGGCTGAATTTCCAGGTAATCGTAGAAGTCAACAATCCGGGCCAATTCCTCATTTTCAGCTCCGCGCAGCAGGGCTTGGAAAAGTTCCCCCGCTTCACAGGCAGTTCCCAGCAGCAGACCATCCCGATGGTTGATTAGTTCCCGCCGGGGTATGCGCGGTTGGCGATAGAAATGATCCAAGTAACTGATACTAACCAGTTTGTAAAGGTTCTTTAAACCCGCACGGGTTTGGGCCAACAGAATTATATGATGGGCTCGCTCTTTTTTGTCCTCCTCCACCAGATAAGCTTCGACCCCATAAATAACTTTGATTCTATAGTCATCATCTTGTCTGCGGTTGATTTCCTTGACCGCCGCATATGCAGCCGGAAAAGCTTGAATGCAG
>JAGDMY010000030.1 GCA_017860765.1 Chloroflexota bacterium
CGATATTAAAGAATACTGGACTAATTTATATGGGGACACCGCCCTGGATGGTTCAGTTTCAGCCATGCGCTGCGGTTGGGACTTTTTCGGCCCTGAACGCCTGATGTACGGAACGGATTATCCCTTCGGCAGAGAATTCGGCGAACAATTCGTGCGGGAAAACCTGGCCGCCCTGAAGAAGTTGAACCTTGAGAACCCAGATCTAAATAAAATCCTGGGAGAAAATGCCCGGAGACTTCTTAAAATAAATCATCCGGGCTGAGTCAATCGAAAAACCGATTTGAACAGCCCGGATATACTCAGCGGTTCAATAAGAAAAGCCGGGGTCTTTCCCGGCCATTTTCCAGCGGACTATCTGAACATCTGAAGAATTTGCGAAAAAAATCCGCGAATGCCCCCGGGTTTATTAAACCAGTTGGAGGTACCCCGGTTCTTCATACTCCAGAGCACCAGGCCCACGCTGGTAGCATAAGCCGGGTTGCTCAAGGCTTGAATTGAGACCCCGCTCAAGCTGATGGGCGTACCTATCCTGACCGGCATCTTGGTCAAGGCAGCAGCCGTCTCGCCGATGCCCGGAATATTGGCACAACCACCTGTGAGGACTATGCCAGCGGGGATCAGGCCGGCTGACCCTTCTCCTGGCAAGTCCAGGACAATAAGACGGATAATTTCTTCTGCCCGGGCCCGTATTATTTCACAGAGGGCCTGGAAGTTCACGCTCTGGCCACCATCCCCCACAGTTTTGTCCGGGTCCGCATTCTCATCGGAAGGAATGAGGGTGCCATATCTTTTTTTCATCTCTTCGGCCAGTTCGTAGGACAACCCCAGACCGGAGACAATATCCGTGGTGATCTGGTGACCGGCCGCAGGGAGGACCGAAGTATGATAAATACTGCCATCTTTAATAATGGCGATATCGGTGGTGCCTCCGCCAATATCGGCAATCAAAACACCTGCCAGCTTTTCTTCCTCCGCCAGGACAGCTTCAGCGCTGGCCAGAGGTTCGAGCACCAGGTCTTCCACATTGACGCCGAGGCTTTTGATGACCCTGATCAGGTTTTGCACCGAGGCGGTGGCGGCGGTAATGAGATGGACATTGATTTCCAGCTCGTTACCATTCATTCCCGACGGATTTTTTACTTCCTGTCCATCCAATTTGTAAGAACGGGGAATAACGTGCAGTATCTTTTGCTCCGGGGGGATCTTGACATTCAAGGCCACATTCAAGGCACGCTTGAGATCTTCCGATTTTACGGTCATATCCGGCCGGGTAATGGCAATTGTGCCCTTGCTATTCATGGAGGTAATGTGTCGTCCGGTAACTCCTATGTAGGCCGATTGCAGTTTGTAACCGGCCATCACTTCGGCATGTCGGACTGATTCCCGGATGGACTCCTTGGCCTTGCCGATGTCTGCCACAAGGGCCTTTTCAATTCCGCGGGAGGGGGCAATGCCTACTCCCTGCACCCTTAACCCGGAAGTGCTGTCCATAACCCCCATGATCGTACAGATCTTAGTCGTACCGATATCAATAGCTGCTATTTTCTTTTTCATTTATATTTCCATTTTACGAAGGTCTATTTAACCTTTTTCCTCGCGGTAGTGGACATTCCACCTCTGGCAAAGATTATCAAGCCATTTCTTCATCTCGGGCTTATCCATTCTTTTCAATTCCGCCAGGAAACCGTGTAAAAGCTCGCCTCCACTCATCCCGGGGGTCGGTTCGGCCGGGCCCGGCAGGTTGATGTAGACTGTCTCTGTCATTTGCTTTTTGAAATCAATAGCGGTTCCCATCATTTCTCCTTTAAATAAAATTTTACATATTAAATAATAAGCTTTCCATCTTCCCGGGGACAAAGTCAAGCTTTGGTTTAATTAAAGGCGTTGAGCTTTACCCTATTATAAACCTTTTTTAAGGCGTTGGTAATAACCTTTTCCGTTATTTTAACATCCAAATAGAAACAATATCCGGAGATTTTCCCCGGGATATGCCTGAAATATATGACTTAGTCGCCGCATCGGATGAAAAATATTTCAATCTGTGCCTGTCATTATGTTAAAATTAAATAACCATGATTCCGATCAGATTAGCTCTGCGCAATTTCATGTGCTATCGAGACAACGTCCCGCCGATTAACTTTGAAGGAATTCATATCGCCTGCATTAGCGGGAACAACGGAAATGGCAAATCAGCGCTGATTGATGCCATCACCTGGGCGCTTTGGGGACAGACCCGGGCCGCCAGCGATGATGAATTGGTACATGCCGGCCAGCCCGAGGTCGAGGTGGAGTTCGAGTTCGCGGTTGGCCAGCAGCGTTACCGGATTATTCGCAGGCATGCCAAACCCCGCTCGCCAAAAAGTTCCGGGCAAACCCTTCTGGAGTTTCAGACCTTTACTGCGGAGGGCTATAAGGCCCTGACCGGCGACTCCGTCACCCGGACCCAGCAAAAAATCACCCAAACGCTGCACATGGATTATGAGACCTTCATCAATAGTGCTTTTTTACGCCAGGGCAGGGCTGACGAGTTCACTAAAAAGCGCCCCGGCGAGCGCAAGCAGGTGCTGGGAAACATCCTCCAGCTGGCAGTCTATGATGAACTGGAAACCCGGGCTAAAGAGATGGCTAAAGAGCAGGAGACGCTGGTCACCCAGCTTGAATCCACTCTGGCCGGCATTCAGGATGAGCTGTCCCAACAACCCCTTCATCAGGCCGAATATGAACGGGCTCAAAGTAAGCTCGGGCAATCCGAGAGGGCGATTCGCGATCAGGAATCCCGCTTGACCAGTCTGAGGAAAGACAAAGAAGCCCTGGAGAATAAGAAAACGCAGCTGGCGGAAATAGCCGCTCATCTAAAGGATACTGAGCGCAACTACGCGCTCTGGAATGAGCAGGCGCAGCAATGCCGGACCCGCATCGCGGGCTACGAGAACCTTATCTCCCGGCGGTCCGGCATAGAAGAATCCTATCAACGCTTCACGGAAACCCGGCAGCGCTGCCAGGAACTGGACCAAAAATTCAAGCGGGTAAACACCCTGATACAGAGCCAGCACCGGCTGGAAATGGCGGTTATTAAAGCCGGGGAGGATCTGAACCGGTCTCATGCTGTGGCCCAAAATAAAATTCAAGAACTGGAACACTCAGCGCAAAAATTGCCCCGGCTGCAGGAGGAGATGAAGGAGATAGCAGGTCATCTGGCAGCCCTGGAGGAGGCCGACCAAAAACTCCAGGAGAAGCGGGAGAGCTCCAGGCACCTGCGGGCGAGAGTACACCTGCTCGAAGCGGAAAAGGTCCGCTTTCTCCATGAGATCGAACAGGTCGAAGATAAACTTAAAATACTCACCGGTCAAAGCGGCATAACCTGCCCTCTCTGTGACTCAGAGCTGGGAGCGGAAGGCCAAAAACGTATCGAAAGCAAATATCAGGCGGAGAAGGCCTCTAAAAGTGAGGCTTTCCAAAACAGTCAGAGCGAATTACAGGCTAGGGGAGCAGAACTAAAAGCACTGGAAAATGACCTCCAGCAATCAGAATCCAGGTTAAAGCTCTCGAGAGAGATGGGTCAGACCCGCTATGGCAACCTCAATAAGGCTATTCTTGATGCTGAAGAAGCCAGACAGAAAATAGTTGAGGAGAGAACATCGCTGGGCGAGATTGAGCGGAAACTGGCCAGTCGGGACTTTGCCACCCGCGAGCAAGCCGCTCTGGCGGAGACCGAGAAGGAGATCGAGTCCATCGGCTATGATGCCCAACACCACGAAAACCTGCGTCTGCAACTGGCGGACCTCCAGCAATATGAATCGCCCAAACGCCAACTGGAAGAGGCAGACAGACTTATTCTCCGGGAAAAGGAAACCGAAGCCCAGGCCGGTCGGACGGTGGCTGAGCTAACCGCGAAAATCGAGTCCGCCAACCGGCGGAGGCAAGCCCTGCTCTCTGAGATAGAAGCCCTGGCGGAGGTCGCTGGCGAGTTGACCCTGGCAGAGGCTGAATACCAGCGCCTTCAGGCTGCTCAGAAGCAGATAGAGGTGGTGCTGGGCGGGGCCAGGGCCCAGATGGAAAGATTGGCCGAACTGGCCCTAAAAAAGGGCGAGAAAGAAATCCTTCTTTCTCAAGCCACCCAACAGGAAAGGATATTCAGAGACCTGGCACAGGCTTTCAGCAAAAAGGGGCTTCAGGCAATGCTAATTGAAATCGCAATCCCCGAAATAGAGGCCGAATCCAATAAGCTGCTGGCGCGCATGACCGATAACCGGATGCATATTAAAATGGAAACCCAGCGCGAAACCAAAAAGGGCGATATCATGGAAACGCTGGATATTAATATCTCTGATGAGCTGGGTACGCGCAACTATGAGATGTTCAGTGGAGGAGAGGCCTTCCGCATCGATTTCGCCATTCGCGTCGCCCTCTCCAAGCTTTTAGCCCGCCGAGCAGGAGCGCCTTTGCCCACGCTTATTATTGACGAAGGCTTCGGTACCCAGGACACTACCGGCATTGAGAAGATCAAAGAGGCCATTACATCGATTCAGGATGATTTTGAGAAAATCCTGGTAATTACGCATATTGCCGATTTCAAGGACTCTTTCCCCATGCGGATTGAAGTCGTTAAGACCGCGGAGGGGTCTACTATTTACCTCAACTAGCGGAAGGCCCTCTCCGCCTGACCTTCTTGGGAGATTTCAGCGACAAACCTATAAAGAGAGCGATCACCACCATCACCAGGCATAGCACAAAAGCCCAACGATAGCTCCCACCGATATCAAATAGATATCCGGCCACCACCGGACCGACCGCTCCGCCGGCACAATAGCTAAAACTGAAAATGGCCGTGACGACCCCTAAAATGGCTAAGCCGAAGAGGTCAGCCGCAATCAACGATTGCAGACAGGACAGGCCTCCGTAGCCAAAACCAAAAACGACGGCAAAGGCATACAACTTCCAGAGGTTGTCCGAGAACTGCAGCCAGATTAAGGAGCCGGTCAGGAGGCCCAGGCAGATGATCGTCGAAACCTTGACCCGCAGCCTGTCGGTGATGCTCCCCATGCCAATCCGGCCAACCAGGCTCAGACCGCCTAATACTGATAAGACGGTGGCAGCGTTAATATCCGAAATCCCGATGCCGGTGGCGTAAGGCACCATGTGCACGATTATAGTCAACAAAGCCAGACCAAAACCAAAGTAAATAAGGGACACCATCCAGAACTGCCGGGTATAAAAAGCCTCTTTAAGAGAGAACCCGGGCAATGGCGAAACGTTGGGCGAACTGGTCCGCGCTTTGCCCTGCGGCGATAGGCCCATTTGCTCGGGGCTCTTGCGGATAAACTGGGCAGCTGTAACTACCACCACCAGGGTGGCAATGCCGATAATAAGGTAAGAAAGGCGCCAGCCATAGATAGCAATAATCTGGGTCACCACGGGGGGTAAAACTATCGTGCCGAAGCTAATTCCTCCGCTCACTATGCCCGTCATCAGTCCGCGTCGGCCAACGAACCAGCGGGCGACCGTGGAGACCGGCGGCGACCAGAATCCACCGACCCCGGCGGCTATCAGAACCCCGTACAGTAAATAGAATTGCCAGGTGTTCTGGACCAGGAACATCAACATATAGCCCAGGGAAAGCAGGCCGGCGCTGAAAGTTACCACTATCCTGGGTCCCAGACGGTCGCTCAGCCGGCCGGCGAAAATACCCAGAAGACCGGAGACGAAAACCGCGATGGAAAAGGCCCCTGAGGTGACAGCCCTGGTCCATTGGAATTCATTCATGAGGGGACCAAAGAACACCCCGTAGGAGTAATAGATGCCCCACCCCAGCACCAGAACGATAAAAGAGGCTAAAACAATAATGTAGCCGTAAAAGAAACGCCGCCCCGTTGCCGTTGGTTTCAAATTACTCCTCGCCAGGATTTCTAGCCGGTCATTTTCTGGGACTTCGCCGGTCGCAAACTGAGGGATAAAGCCAGTCCCAGGGCCATCAGGACAGAAAAGATAATAAAGGCTATTTGATAGCTGCCGGTGACATCAAAAATATAACCGGTTACGGCCGGACCGACGGTGCCGCCGATGCTGACCGAGAAAGTCAGCATTCCCAATAGAGACCCCATCGAAGCTAAACCAAACATCTCCGCCGCCAGGACCGCCTGAAGCCCTACCGTGCCCCCATAACCAAAACCGAACAGACCGCCGAAAAGGTACAGCATCCAGACCTGGTCAGCCTTTAGCAGCCAGAGCAAGGCCAGCAACAGGACCACGAAATTAACTGCCATGGAGGTTTTTACACTGATCCGGTCGCTGGTACCACTCATGACAATCCTGCCGACAATGCTGCCAATACCCACAAAAGAGATTATAGAAGCCGCGCTGCCAGGTTCTATACCGAGGGTGATGGCATGGGGAGCGATATGCGTCATGATGCTCATTACAGCGAAGCCCTGGATGACATAGGTTGCACAAATCATCCAGAAGCGGCTGGTACGCATCGCCCCCCTGAGGGTTAGCCCTTCCTCCCTGGGAAGCGAATTCCCCGGGCTGGATTTTTCGGCGCCATAGGGCAGCAGTCCCACGCTCTGAGGGTCCCGCTTCATGAAAAAAGCCAGGACCACCACCACGACCAGAGCCACAACCCCCAGGATAATAAAAGAGACCCGCCAGCTATAGACCGTGAGGAGCTTATTAACAATTAACGGAAAGGCGATAATGCCAAGGCCAATTCCGGAAACGACGATGCCTGTCATCAGACCGCGTTTCTGGAAGAACCAGCGACTCACGGAGGATAAAGCCGGTGAAAAGGAACAGCTGACTCCGATACCCAGAAATACACCGATATACAAAATTAGCTGCCAGATTGAATTGGTGGTGGACATCAGGATGCAGGCCAGACCCAAGAAAATGCCGCAACTAAGGATAATCAATTTGGGGCCATAAGAGTCACTTAGTCTGCCGGTAAAAACTCCCATAATCCCGGCGGCTACCTGACCGATGGAGAAAGCCGTGGAGGTGACCGCCCTGGACCAGCCGAACTCCTGGATCAGCGGAGTAAAGAAGATGCCAAAACTATATTGAAGGCCAAGGGCTACGAATAAGACCAGAAAGCCGCACAGAACGATAATGTAACCGTAAAAGAAGCGTGAACCTTGATTGCCGCCGGCAGATAACCTATGTGGATTAGCCAAGCGACCTCCTTGCATCCAGGGTTGACAGGCCGAATTATCTACCGGAGAAGAGAAGACACAATGCCTTTATCATAGACAAAGACAATTAAGCCGTCAATACGCATTTAGCATCTCTTTCCAGAATACGCTTCAGGTATTGACCGGTCGCGGAATCCCTTTGCCGGGCAATTTCTTCAGGCGTTCCGGTAGCGATGACATAGCCGCCGCGGTCACCGGCGCCGGGGCCCAGATCGATGATGTAATCGGCGTTTTTGATTACATCCAGGTTATGCTCAATCACGATGACAGTATTGCCGCCGTCAGTCAGCCGCTGCAAAACCCTGAGCAAGGCGGCCACATCTTCGTACCCCAGGCCGGTGGTCGGTTCGTCCAGTATGTACAATGTTTTACCGGTGGAACGCCGGGATAGCTCGGTTGCCAGCTTGACTCTCTGAGCTTCGCCGCCCGAGAGCGTTGGAGCCGGCTGTCCCAGGTGGATATATCCCAGGCCCACATCCTTTAAAGTCTCCAGCTTACGGCGGATGCCTGGGAAGTGCTCAAAGAACGCCAGGGCCTGCTCTACCGTAAGGTCCAGTACTTCGGCGATATTCTTGCCTTTAAATTTTATTTCCAGGGCTTCCCGGTTGTAACGGCTCCCTTTGCAGACCTCGCAGGGAACGGTGACGTCGGGTAAAAATTGCATTTCAATTTCGATGAAGCCCTCGCCATGGCAGGCTTCACAGCGCCCGCCCTTAACGTTGAATGAGAACCGGCCCGGCCCGTAGCCACGCATTCTGGCTTCAGGGACCGTGGCAAAAAGCTCTCGAATGGGGCCAAAAGTGCCGGTATAGGTAGCCGGATTGCTCCGCGGCGTTCGTCCGATGGGCGATTGGTCGATATCGATCACTTTATCAATATGTTCAACTCCCAGGATAGCCTCGCACTGCCCGGGCCGCTCTTTGGCCCGGTAAAGAATCCAGGCCAGCTTTTTATACAGGATGTCATCAATCAGGGTGCTCTTGCCGCTGCCCGAAACTCCGGTAATGCAGACAAATTTTCCCAGGGGTATGCTGACATCAATATTCTTCAGATTATTCTGCCGGGCGCCCTTGATGATAATGCTCTGACCCAGGCCCGCTCGCCTCTCAAGGGGCATCGGAATGTGCCTGTCTCCGCTGAGATACCTGCCGGTAATAGACGCCTCTGTCTTCATAATATCCGCGAGCGAACCGGTGGCCACAATATAGCCCCCATGCTCTCCGGCTCCGGGTCCCATATCAATAATATGGTCGGCAGCCCGCATCATGGCCTCATCATGCTCCACCACCAGAATCGTGTTCCCCAGGTCTCTCAACCTTTTCAGTGTCTCTATCAAGCGCGAATCATCTGCCGGGTGCAGGCCGATGGTCGGTTCATCGCAAATATAGAGGACTCCCATCAGTCCGCTGCCGATCTGGGTAGCCAGCCGGATCCTCTGGGCTTCTCCGCCGCTTAAAGTTGCCGCCGCCCTCTCCAGGGTCAGGTAGTCCAGGCCTACGTCCTTCAGAAATCCCAGACGGGCGTAGAGCTCTTTGATAATCTGATGCGCGATCAGCCCTTCGCGTTGACTGAGTATGCCTTTTCCGTTGCCGCTCAGGGTAGCCATCCATTTCAAGGCCTCTCCCACCGCCATGGAAGTGACCTGGATGATATTTTTGCGGCCTACAGTCACTGCCAGGGCTTCCGGCTTCAACCTTTTACCTTCGCAAACCGGACAGGGTTTGGCTACCATATACCTTTCAATATCAGCCTTGGAGTGTTCAGACTCGGTGTCCCGATAAAGGCGCTCCATGCGGGGAATAATGCCCTCAAATCCATCGCGATGTTCCCTCACACGGCCGAAGCGGTTCCGATACTGGTGGACTTCACCGCCCTCCCCATAAAGCAGCACCTGCATCTGTTCCTGGTTCAGGTCTTTTACCGGCGTATGCAGGGAAAAGTGATACCGCCGGGCCACCGACTCCAGGGCATAATAATACCAGGACTGGAATTGCCAGGGTCTGATAGCGCCGCCCTCAATTGAAAGCTCCTTGTCCGGGATTACCAGGTCGGGGTCTATCTCCAGCTTCACCCCCAGGCCGCTGCATTCCGAACAGGCTCCGTGGGGGCTATTAAAGCTGAAAGTGCGGGGGGCTATTTCACCGAGGCTGATTCCGCAGTTAACGCAGGCAAAATGCTCGGAAAACAGGAGTTCCTCTCCATCCACTATAGACACCAGGACAATACCGGCACCCAGCTTAAGAGCAGTCTCTACCGAATCCGCAATCCGGCCCTGGCTGCCGCTTTGCCCGGTCACAATTCGATCTACCACCACTTCGATGGAATGCTTCTTGTTCTTATCCATCTGAATACCTTCAGATAAGTCAAGAATTTGATGATCGACCCGCACCCTGGCGTAGCCCGCCTTCCGCAAATCCGCGAAGATCGACTGATACTCTCCCTTGCGGTCTTTAACCAGCGGGGCCAGAATCATGATTTTGGTATCAGGCGGAATGTTCTGGATTGCATCTACAATCTGTTGGACAGTCTGCACGGTAATTTCACGCCCGCATTGAGGACAATGGGGATGGCCCACCCGGGCAAAGAGCAGTCGCAGATAGTCGTATATTTCGGTAATGGTGCCCACCGTCGAACGCGGATTACGACTGGCACCTTTCTGGTCTATGGCGATGGCCGGACTCAGGCCTTCGATGTA
>JAGDMY010000031.1 GCA_017860765.1 Chloroflexota bacterium
CCAATTGCGTTATCTGCAGACTTTAACCGAAATTGCTTCCGAGAAAGCCAGCACGATAGTTTTCCCGTTACCTATAGAGCTATTCAAGGCTTTTGCCCCGAAATTGCCTGTTGCCGTGGATGAAAAACCGGCTAAGAAGGAATAAGCGGTCTAGCCGGTAAATTGAAATAAGCGGGCCTGGCCCAGACTAACTCTCAGGGGAAAACCCCTGATAACTGGGCTGGCCCCTTTTTCTCAAGTTACGGGTTTGCCATAAGGGAGTCCCTCATTTATAATATCCTTAACATTCATAAGGAGATATGAGATGGCGGGGGCACCCAAATTGAGGATTAAAAAATTCTTTGGCAGCTCGACTATAGAGGAGATGGTTCTTAACCTGGATGAAGCCAGAGGGTATCTGAACTATTTCTGGCAGCCGGACCAGGCCAAACACACTGTGCCAAAGACCGCTACAAGGATCGGGCTTTTATTGAGATAGGGCTTTTTCTTTCTAATGATGGCCAGAAGTCCATCTGGCCGAAATAAGACTTTCGATACCACTGGGCTTTTAAAAGCTTAAGCTAAATTTTTCACACAATTCCCTCGCCGCAAATCGCCATAGCCTCCATTCCAATGTTATAATAGACTGATGGATGTTTTGGTCGATCTTAACGCGGGGCAAAGGGAAGCAGTAGAGACTATCGAGGGCCCCGTTCTTATCCTGGCCGGGCCCGGCAGCGGAAAGACCCGGGTTATTACTCACCGGGTGGCCTACCTGATCAAGACCTGCGGAATAAATCCTCACCGCATCATGGCGGTCACTTTCACCAATAAGGCAGCCAGGGAGATGACGGAGAGGCTGCAGGTCCTGGTCAGCAGAGCGGTAGGCAATCTTACTCTGGGCACCTTCCACGCTATCTGCGCACGCATTCTGCGCCGCGAAGGCAAAGCTGCTGGCATTAACCCGGGTTTTATTATCTATGATGAGGATGACCAGCTGGAGTTGATCAAACGGGCCCTCCAGACGTTGAACCTCGATCCCAAAAAGTTTGTTCCCAGGGCCATTCTCTCGGCGATTTCTGCCTCAAAAAGCCGTATGTTAACACCGCAGGACTGTGCCCTCGGCAGCCGCAGCTATTTTGATGAGGTGGTCGGGCGGGTGTACGAGCGGTACCAGCAACTGCTCAACGAAAGTCAGGCTTTGGATTTCGATGATTTGCTTATGCGCACCGTTTTCCTTTTTCGCAATTATCCGGATATTCTGGCGAAATACCAGGAGAGGTATATCCATGTTATGGTAGACGAGTTTCAAGATACTAACCTGGTTCAATATGAACTGATAAAGCAGATAGCGGGGAAATATCGCAACATCTGCGTGGTGGGTGATCCTGACCAATCAATTTACTCCTGGCGGTTCGCGGACCTGCGAAACATTCTTAATTTTGAAAAGGACTTCCCGGATGCCAAGGTAGTTTACCTGGAGCAAAACTACCGCTCTACTCAGAGGATACTGGAAACAGCTTCCCATCTCATCAAGGCTAATCAACAGCGCAAATATAAAGAGTTATGGACTAATAATGAACTTGGCGAGCGAACGAGTCTCATCGAGACCTATACCGAACAGGAGGAGGCCCAGTTCGTCGTTCAGGAAATCCAGCGCCTGGTAGATGCCGGAGAGGCTAAGCTGGGAGACTGCGCAGTTATGTACCGTACCAACGCCCAGTCCCGGGTTATTGAGGAGGCTTTCGTACGCTACGGAGTGCCTTATAAGCTGGTGGCCGGGACCCGTTTTTATGAAAGGCGGGAAATTAAAGATATCATCAGCTATCTGCGGCTCGTCCAAAATCCTTATGACAGCGTCAGCTTGATGCGGATTGTCAATGTACCCGGCAGGGGCATTGGCCAACACAGCCTCGATGAGCTGGCTAATTGGGCTGCCTCTCAGAGTATTTCTCAATACCAGGCTTTGCAGCGACTCGCCGGCCCGGATTTAGAGTCAGCTCATTTGCCTTTCAGTTCCCGGATTGCCAAAACGTTGGGCAATTTTGGCAGTTTACTCAAGGAATTGATAGCTCAAAGCCTGGAAATGAACCTGGTAGACTTTTTCGATTTTCTGGTGACCAGGTCAGGGTATAAGGATTTTATCCTGGGCGAAGAGAATGGTGACGAGCGGTGGGACAATGTCATGGAACTGCGCACGGTGGCGGAAGGATACCGCGACCTGGCACCCGCCGAGGGTTTAGGCTCTTTTTTGGAGGGCGTGGCCCTGGTATCTGATGTGGACGATTTGAAAGAGACGGTGGATAAAGTCACCCTGATAACCCTGCATCAGGCTAAGGGTTTGGAGTTCGGAGTTGTCTTTATTGTGGGGGCAGAGGAAGGCCTTTTGCCGCATTTTAGGTCTATGGATGATGCTTTGCAGATCGAAGAAGAGCGCCGGCTGGCCTATGTCGGGATAACCCGGGCCAAGCGCAAAGTTTATTTGGTCCATGCTTTCCGGCGCAACTTGATGGGGCGCAGTACTGTCAATAAAGCCTCCCGCTTTTTAGGGGATATTCCCGCGAATCTGATTTCAGGCGGAGAGGTCTGGCAAGCCGCCGAAAGCACTTTGGGCTCGGATATCGCAATGGCAAAACCAAAAGCCCCGGAAGTCCCCTCCCAGGCGCCTTCTCCCGAGGTAAAATCCGGCGATCGGGTCAGGCACGCTCAATTCGGGGAAGGAGTTGTTGTCAGCAGTGTTTCCAGAGGAGATGACAGCGAATTGGTAGTCGCCTTCAGCGGAGCCGGGGTCAAGAAATTGCTGCTCAGTTTCGCCAAACTGGAGAAGATACACTGATACCTGGCTATGATAACGAGGTAAAAAGATGAATATTGTAGCAATCGTCGGCAGTCCACGCAAAAATGGCAATACGGAGCAGTTGGCGAGCTATACCCTTAAGTCCATCGCTGAAGAGGGGATGGATACGGAGATAATCTCCCTGGCGGGCAAGGAAATCAAACCCTGCAATGCCTGCATGTCCTGTAAAGAGACAGGTCAATGCTCAATTGAGGATGACTTACCTCCAATCTACCAGAAGATGAAAACGGCGGATGGTATTATTCTGGCTTCACCGGTTTATTATGGTTCCTGCACCGCCCTGCTCAAGGCGCTTATGGAGAGGACCGGCCATACGTCACGCTTCGATGGCAATCCTTTTCAAGGGAAGGTGGGTGGACCTCTGGTAGTGGCGCGTCGGGCAGGCCAAAATTTTACGGTCTCCCAGATTAATTTCTGGTTTTACATCCTGGGGATGGTGGTCCCCGGTTCAACCTACTGGAACATCGCCTTCGGGCGGGAAAAAGATGAAGTAATGCAGGATGAAGAAGCTCTGAAAACGGCCTGGAACTTCGGCAAAAATTTGGCTTTGGTTCTTAAGAAGTTGCACAGTTAAGAAGCAATATTTCTCCGCGACCTAACTTAATGTGGTGTTGTTCGTTATTAAAGATAGAAGCCACCTGGATGAGGGGCTTAATGTGCTGGGTTGAAAATACAAAGTTTTACGGATAAGAAAATACGGTCTTCTACGTAATTAACTTTGTGCGGAAAGGCGGTATAATATAGTTAGGTTGAGAAGGAGGAGTAGCGATGTGGAGGTTTAAATATCTGGTCTGTCTGATTTCTAAACATGTCTGGATTGGTTCGCTATACCGGTACTGCCTGCGCTGCGGCAAGCTAGAAATTGAACACGCGCCTGATTGCTTGCGCTGATTCCAGGTTATTCTCAAAATAACTCGAGATAACATATAGGGGGGGAATTTTCCCTCCCTTTTTGTTTTTATTAATAACCCCCACTGGGCAAACCTGAATTGACTTTTAGCTCTTTTAATGATAGATTGGCAGCAAATATTCCCGGCGTTGTTTTTAAGATTAAGAGGAGGTAGAGCTGTGCCGAAATATAAATATGACCATGTCCATTTAGTGAGCCCTGCTCCGGAAAAAACTGCAGAATTCTATGCCAGGACCTTCGGGGCAGCGGTCGGTAAAACCATGAACTTTCCCAATGGCATGCAATTGGTGCCCGTTGACCTGAAGGGCTCGCGTATTCTGATAAGCAACGCCGGTTCACTGCCGGGTGTTAACGGACTAGAGCATTTCGGGGTGTCTACGGATAATATCGACGACGCGGCCAAGGAACTAAAAGCCCAGGGGGTGAAATTTCAATTGGATATTACCCAGTTAGCCCCCGGGGTAAGGATAGCTTTCATCTGGGCTCCCGAAAAGGTCTTAATTGAGCTGGTGGAAGATAAAAGCTAGTCAGGACTTAGCGCGTTCCATCCGGTGAGCGCTTGACCA
Organism: Chloroflexota bacterium; assembly: GCA_017860765.1. The sequence continues at coordinate 4,313 of JAGDMY010000031.1, forward strand.
TTAAACCTTGCTTGCTGACTCTTATTTTAGCCCCGGATTCAACCTTGATTACCAGAGAATCCTCGGCGATGCTTTCTATTTCACCATAGATTCCGCCGGCGGCTATCACGCGGTCGCCGGGCTTGAGATTAGCCATCAGTTGCTGCTGCTCTTTGCGGCGCTTGTTTTGCGGTCTGATGATAAAGAGATAGAATAAAACGATAAGGATAACAACCATTATCACAGCCGTCCAGTTGAAGCCCCCGCTCTGATCTCCGGACTGCGCTAGAGTGCAGGCGTTCAGCATCATCAATCCAGCCAGCAACCCCGCCAGTAGACCAAAGGTAAATATTTTATTCCGCAGCACCTTTTTCCTCCATGTTATTTGATGTGTAGGCAGACTATACAACAAACAAAACTTTCCTTAGATCATGGAACAGTTCCAATCCAGTATAAAGAGCTCAGACTCTGAAGGCAAGTATACTCACCTCCTCCTACTGCCAGCCGCCCCGGAGAACCTATCGGGCGAACTAGAGGTTTCCCAGGACCCGGAAGATGCGATTGCTTTTGGGTTTATGCTGGGAGAGGATTATTTCACCGCCATCATAGGGTTGGGAAAACAGAAGGGGGGCGTTGTTGATGAGGAATTCTTTCATCAATTTGGACGATCTAAGAAAGCGTTTTTCCGGGACTTGAACCGGGGTGGGCAATCCCTGAAAGCGGTTGATCCTGGCATCGGACCTGTTCTGGCACACCAGGTCCAACCAGCTGTGAAACTTGAATGTAGACCTGGCAACTTCGGCAGGAGTCCTGCCGTTTAAAGCTTCTTGAATGCTAAAGTAGTTATAGTGTACCAGCCAGCCGTCCAACACCATCTGGGCGTTGACTTCGAGCTTCAACCGGCTCAGGACTTTGTTGCGGGCCCTAAGCATATTATGCCAGTATTCAGCCAGCCGGCCAAAGCCAGGCCTGGTCTCGGAAGAAATATTAAAGATATGAGATACCTCTCCTCCATAGGCTAACTCGATTCCGGGCGCATAACCCTTCCAATCACCGGTGAAGATGCGTTCGGGGGTCTTGCCAGCTTTGTTGCTGGCGGCTCGCATAACAAACGCGATATCGTCGATAGCGCGGCCGTAGGATAGCCTGGTAGCTAACAGGAATTTGGTCTCCATGTCGATGATATCAATTACCCAAAAACTCCTGCCGGACACTTTTACCGGGTTTTCACTGGCCAGCCAGGTGTCACCCACTCTTATGCTGGTCTTCCCGGCTTCAGCAATGGCCAGCCGGGAAAATCGGTTTACCCATTTATCAATCGAAGCTTTGGTCACGAAGCTTCCACAAAGATGGTACATGACTTCAGGAATCGAATTTAGGCTCCGTCCCTCATAATAAGCTCCGACAGCAGTGGCCACCCGCTCATAGGGTATTCTCATGCCCGGCAGGGCGTTATTATCCGCAAATTTATGCCGGCAGTCCTTGCATTTCCACCTTTGAATGCCTTTGTAACGCCCGAAACGAATTACATTTTCGGAACCGCATATTTTACAGGTCACTGTCTCCAGGATAATTTTCAAGGCTTTCCCTTTCCCTCTGCCTGAAGCCGGGATTAAAGAAGGCAGCGTCAATAATACCCGGCACAGCCAGACTCAACCCGATCAATTGAGATTGTACTACCCGGGTTCCCGGATTTCAAATTTAAAGTCCGAAGTGTCTATTTTTGGTTACTGGCGACACAATTCTGAGATGAAAAATGCATTTTAACAACCTAAAGTAGACATAAATAATAATTCCGTATTGACAGAATAGCCTGGAGGAGTATATTTTCAGAATAACCGCATCTAGAGCTTTTTAATCGGGAGGAGAACGAATATGCAGGCATTGGAAGGAATAACTGTCCTGGACCTGGCGAGAGGATATCCGCCGGCCCAGAGCGCTATGTTTCTGGGAGATTTTGGCGCCAGGGTCATCAGGATAGAGTCCCCGGAGGGCAACAAAATGGAAAAACAGGCAGGCATAGACCCTCACGATGAGCGTTTTGCCGCCTTTAACAGACTGAACAGGAATAAAGAAAATGTTTTGGTTAATCTGCGCTCGGAAGAGGGATTGCAGGTATTTTACCGGCTGGTAAAAAAGGCAGATGTTCTGGTGGAGGGCTTCAGACCCGGGGTGATGAAAGCCCTGAAAGCCGATTATGAGGCCCTCAAGGTGGTTAATCCCCGGCTGATATACTGTTCGGCGAGCAGCTATGGTTCAAACGGACCCTATGCCCGAATTCCCGGGCATGACCCCTGTAATCTGGGCATTGCCGGAGCCCTGAGTATGATAGGACCCCGCAATGGCATCCCGTGCGAACCAAGCAACTATATAGCGGATATGGGCGGAGCAGCTATGCACGGGTTGGCCGGAATCCTGATTGCCCTGATAGCCCGGGAAAAGACAGGGCAGGGTCAATTTGTCGACATCTCTTACACCGATGGTGCTCTCTCACTGATGGAATATGATATCTTTTCCTATTTTTTTAGCGGCCGGGTGCCACGGCGGGGAGAGACCATGTTCACAGGATTTTCGGCCTCGAGCCATGTTTACCAATGTCAGGATGGAGAATTTATCGTAATAGCCTGTGGTGAATTTCCTTTCTGGAGGAACCTCTGCCAGGCGCTCGGGAGGGAAGACTTAATCCGCTATCACAGCGCCCCCCTCGACCAGCAGGAGCCCGCAATCCAGGAACTGACCACTATCTTTTTGACAAAAAGCAGGGACGAGTGGTGGGACTTCCTCAAGGACAAAGATATTTGTGTGGCCCCTGTTAAATACATCGATGAAGCCTTAAATGATCCCCAGCTGCTGTACCGGCAAATGGTTTTGACCCTGGATCATCCCGGCCTGGGCAAAGTGAAGCAGCTCGGTTTTCCCATAAAACTGTCGGATACTCCAGCGCAGGTCAGGAGCCTGGGGAAGATCGTGGGGTCTGACACTCGCGAGATAATGGAGGAATTGGGTTATCCCGCGGAGGAAACCCGGCGTCTGATGGAGGGCGGGGCGATTGGCTAATCGGAGGCCTGCCCCGATAGTCAGCGTCAGACCAGCAAATACCGCTGTTATCAATTATAATTAAGGCACGAATTCGCGGCCGATGATATCCCGGGCAATAATTAGCTTCATTACTCCCGCGGTACCGTCACCGATCTCCTGCCCTATCGTATCTCTTAATCTCTGTTCAAAAGGCAGGTCTTTACTATAGCCATAATGCCCGTGTGTCAGCAGACATTCATGAATGATCTCGGTGGCTATCATAGGGCACCACCATTTGGCCATGGCCGATTCCCGGGTATGCCTTTGTCCCCGGTCTTTCATCCAGAGAGTCCGGTAGCACAGCCATCTGCCTAATTCCAGATAGGTCGCCGCCTCAGCTAATTTAAAAGAGACTCCCTGAAAGTTGGCAATAGGTTTGCCGAATTGGACACGCCCTTTTACATATTCGCAGGTCTCATCCAGGGATATCGCGGCCTTAGCCAGGGCCATAAGCGATAAAAAGGCCCGGTTATAATCGAAATTCCGCATCATTTCCAGAAAACCTTTTCCTTCTTCATCTCCCAGGAGATACCTCTTATGCAGCCGGACATCTTCGAAGGATACAATTCCGGCGCAGGTAGACTCAACCCCCATATCGTCGATGCGGGTTTTCGTCACTCCAGGCAGGTCCATCGGGACCAGAAAAGCGGTAATCCGTTTAGAGCCCATACTGGTTTTAGCCAGAACGATCGCTGAATCTCCCAGGAAACCAAAAGAGACCCGATTTTTTTCACCATTGAGTATATAATAGTCGCCATCTTTGCGGGCCAGCATTTTTAAATTGCCGAGGTCCGATCCGGCATCGGCCTCGGTAGCTGCTACCAATACCATTTTCTCGCCCCGCGCCATAGCGGGCAGCCATTCAGCCTTGACTTCATCAGTGGCCAGTCGCAGAAAATCAGCCTGACCCAGAGTATAAGAAATCACCAGAGCAGCGTCCTCAGCATATTTAGCCATCTCCTCAACGACCACACCCGCGGTAACTGCATCCTGAGGCTGCCCACCGTATTTTTCCGGAATATTCAGTCCCAACAGGCCCATATCTGCAATCTTCCTGATTAGCTCCCGAGGAACGGTGAGGGCCTTGACTCTCTCTTTGTATCCCGGGACAACCTCCTTTATGGCAAAATCATGAACCATCTTGCGCATCATTATCTGGTCTTCCGAAAAAGAAAAATCTAACATCGTAGCTAAATCTCCTTCCCTATCCGAATATTTTTAATCTAAGTCTATTGACCATTCCGCCAGTAAATGTTAAAATTTGAAGTCATATATGACATCGCATATACTGAAGGTACACTCAACCGCCCAATTTGTCAATCTGGCATTATTTATTCTATCCATTTTTGGGTGTTATTTTCACATAACTGGCTTAAAATAGTATATTTACAAACCAAAAGTATACATCGGCTAACGCAACAGTTTGACAGGGGTTGGGATGAAAGTTATATATCTTAACAGGAATTAGTAAAAGAAACAAGGAGAAAAAAATGGCGAAAAAGAACCTTCTTCATACCGAGTTGTGTGATATGCTGGGGATAAAATATCCCATCGTGGCATCCGGAATGGGATTCGTCTCCGGGCCGGCTCTGGCTGCGGCGGTCTCCAATGCCGGCGGGCTGGGCGTCCTGGGCGTAGCCGGATTCCATATCGATGAGCTGCGCATGTTGATCAGACGGACCAAAGACCTCACCAATAAACCCTTTGGCGTGGATGTCCCGATGCCCCCTCAGCTGGAACTCTTTCCTCCGGATTCCACCGAGGATTCTTTAAGGGCTGGATTGCCGGCGGAAGCGGTCGCTTTTACCAAACAGTTTGCCCAGGAGGAAGGGATACCTATCAAGAGAGGCGATCCCGCACTGCAGGTATTCTCCATTGAATATACCCGGCAAGCTTTTAAAATTGCTCTGGAAGAGAAAATCCCGATTTTTGTTTCTGCGGTCGGTGATCCGTCCTGGGCTGTCCCGCAGGCACATGCTCAGGGGATGAAAGTTATGTCCTGTATCGGCCTGGTCCGGCAGGCTAAACGTCTGGCCGGGAACGGGGTAGATATCATTATTGCCCAGGGCACCGAAGCCGGCGGTCATACCGGAAGGATCGGCACTATGCCTCTGGTCCCCCAGGTGGTGGATGCTATTCGACCGACGCCGGTAATCGCTGCAGGGGGCATTGGTGATGGCAGAGGCGTGGCGGCGGCCCTGGCGCTGGGCGCCATTGGTGCCTGGATAGGGACGGCTTTCGTCGCTACTAAAGAGTCCTGCCTGGAGACCATCGAACTGGGCCATATGTCCCAATGGGAAGTGGATGTCTGGAAACAGAAAATAATGGCCGCCACCGAGGACGATACGGTAATATCCAGGACTCTCACCGGAAAAACTTTGCGGATGATTAAGAACAAGTTCCAGGGTAACTGGGAGAAAAAGAATGGCCCCATCCTGAAGACACCTATCCAAAACTTGCTATTGGCGGATCTGATGGAGGGCGTTAGAACGGCTAAAATGCCCGACTATTATTTCCCCGTCGGCGGACAGATTTCAGGCATGCTGAAAGAAATCAAACCGGCCGCCCAGCTGGTTGACGAACTGGTAGAGGGCGCCACCAAGGTCCTGGAGAAACTCTGCAAGGCATAGGATGTGTGGCGACCCGGGAGAAAAGATGAGCTACGAAGCAATTATTTATCAGAAAAAAGGTCCGGTGGCCAAAATTACTCTAAATCGACCGAAAGCCATGAACTCTCTGACCTGGACGATGGCCCGGGAGATAGC
>JAGDMY010000032.1 GCA_017860765.1 Chloroflexota bacterium
ACTGTCAATTTCGGGGTGATGGACGGCTGGGGCACCGGCATAGTGCCCATCGGCTCTTTTCTGAAACGTCCCGCGATCCACGAAAAAAATGAGGCCACGACACGAGCAAATCCCCGGGGCACCAGGAAAAATATCCCTATGACTGTCAGGAAGAATACTATCACGGCACCGACGAGGCCAGGCTGTCCGATGATGCTTAAGCCGATAAAGCCGCCGTTGCTCGCCCCCGCCAGCACCCCCGGACCACGGAAAAAGGCCAGGATACCCCAGATGGCGGCGAACAAAAGCAGGAGGCCCAGCCATTTATTCCAGTATCTCAGAATATTGAAGGGCCTGTTCACCACCACTACCACAAAGGTCAATATGGCCAGTACGACCAGGATAATGCCCCAGCCGAAAAGCTGGGCGATTCCGGCGGCTGTCTGAGTAAACCACGAAGAGATATTCTGCCATTGCCAGTAAACTACACTGACTATCGCCACAATCACCAAGAGGCAGATTCCTGCCAGAAACAGGAACCGCTTGAACCCAAAACCACCTTGCGATTTGCTTTTAGGCATCGTTTGCTAAAATAATATACCTTGAAGCCGGGACAAGCAAGTGGCGTTTGCTATTATTTTAGCCAGCGCAGGCCGGGATTGAGAGTCTTGCGTTTATTTCGTATTATGATTACAATGTGTTAGCGGCAGTTATACAAAGGAGCAACCAAAATGAAGAGGAGACCTGTCATTGTGGCGGTAAGTGGAGCTTTCGACCCCATCCACGTGGGGCATGTGAGATATATTCGGGACGCGGCTAAGCTGGGCGATAAGCTGATAGTTATATTGAATAGCGATAATTTTCTGCGCCGGAAAAAAGGCTTCGTTTTCATGCCCTTCGCCGAAAGAAAGGAAATCGTGGAAAGCATCAAAGGGGTTGATGAAGTGATGGCCTCCATTGACGAAGACCAGACCGTCAACAAGACCCTGGAAATGCTCAGGCCTGATATCTTCGCCAAGGGTGGAGGTTGGGCAGGGCTGAAACATGTCCCTGAAGCCGAGACCTGCCGCGCTATTGGCTGCAAGCTGATCACCAATGTGGGAGGGGAAATAGTCCATTCAGACAGGGAAATGTCAGACAAAGTCAAGGGCCTCGGCAGTGAAGATTCCTCACACATACTCATTACCTGCCCTTACTGCGATAACCATCCGATTTTGAAAGAAAGATGTCTTTCCTGCGGCGGCACAGGTAAACTGGATGTGGGAAAACGGGATGAGGGTAAAGCCTAGACTTTCACCAGAACGGGAATGATGATCGGACGACGGCGGGTCTTCTCATAGTAGAAATTGCTCAGGGAATCCTTAATTGTATTGCATACATAGCCCCAGTCAGTGAGCTGCTTTTGATGGTTCAGTGTCCGGGTTAAAAAATCACGGCTCTGCTCTATCAATTCCCGGGCTTCACGGGTATCTACAAAACCACGCGAGACCACATCCGGCCGTCCAACCAGAGTGCCGGTTTCCTTGTTCACCGCCACTATCACCACTGCAATCCCATCCCGTGAGATCATTCTCCGATCATTGAGGACGACGTTACCGACATCACCGACACTCAGACCATCCACATACACATTACCGGCGCTGATTTTTCCGGTGATGCGAGCTGACTGAGAGTTAAGCTCGAGGATATTGCCATCTTCCATCACAAAAATATTGGGCCTGGGTATGCCAACTGCCTCAGCCAGCCTGGCATGCAGGCTGAGGTGGCGGTATTCACCGTGGACAGGCATAAAATATTTGGGCTTGACCAGGTTCAACAGCAGCTTCAGCTCTTCCTGGCTGGCATGACCATGGACATGCACCTGCGCCAGTTTATCATATAGTACGTGGGCTCCCCTTCTGAACAGGGTGTCCAGAGTCCGGTTCACCAGGGCTTCATTCCCGGGGATAGGAGTGGCTGATAAAATCACCGTATCCCCTCGCTGTACGTGGACCTGGGCATGGTCCTGGTTGGCCATGCGCACCAGGGCGGAAGTGGGCTCACCCTGACTGCCGGTGGTGATGAAGACTATTTTATTGTGGGGCAGCCCGCGGGATTCCTCGAGTTTCCCCAGGACTCCGTTGGGGACATTCAGATACCCCAGGTCTATGGACATTTTGACGGTATCATTCATGCTGCGGCCGACGATAAATACCTTGCGCTGGTATTTGGCCGCCGAATCGAAGACCTGCTGTACCCGAGCTATCAATGAGGAGAAGGTGGTGACAATGACCCGGCCTGCAGCATTTGCCATGATGCGGTCGAGAGTTTCACCCACCACTCTTTCGGAAGGGGTATAGCCCGGCAATTCGGCGTAAGTCGAATCGGAGAGGAGCAGAAGGACTCCCTGTACTCCCAGCTGCGATAAGCGGGATAAATCGGTGGTCCGGCCATCCACAGGCGTATAGTCCAGTTTAAAATCTCCGCTGTGAACTACCGTGCCTACCGGCGTGTAGATAATGATGCCTGCTGAATCCGGGATACTATGGCAAACACTGAAGAATTCGAACTTGAATTTTCCCAGCTGTACCTGTACTCCAGGAGCGATGGTCTTCTGTCTGGAGCCGGCAAAAACCTTGCCCTCTTTCAATTTGACGGTGATCAGGCCCTGAGTCAGCCGGGTAGCATAAACCGGCACATTGCCGATCTGGTTTAAGATATACGGAAGGGCTCCGATATGGTCTTCGTGACCGTGGGTGATAATAATACCCCGGATTTTCTCTTTTCTTTCGATCAGATATGTAATATCCGGGATGACGATATCGATACCCAGCATATCTTCGCCGGGGAACATCAGTCCGGAATCGATGATGATGATGTCATCCTCATACTCCAACACCATCATATTTTTGCCGATTTCATTCAGGCCACCGAGTGGAATAATTCTTAACCTGGACTTTGGTGCACTCATTTAAAACATACTCAATTGCTGCGGCTTGTCCTTTTCCGGTCCCTGCGCTGGCTCTTTCAGTTCCTTCAGCAAGGCGGGTATCTTCAGCATATCCTCCTCAATCTCATTACGCAGGTTTTGCTGGTGCAAAGCAGCCGCAGGGTGATACATGGCGAAATAAATCACTCCATCGCGCTTTTCGCCAGTCCCGTGGATTTTGCTGACAACTTTGTTGGGAAAAAATCTGGCCATGGAATGCCGGCCGAGGGTGACGACGATCTTCGGGTGGATTAATTCCAGCTGGCGGTCCAACCAGATGTTGCAGGCTGCGATTTCGGTGGGCAAGGGATCGCGGTTATTCGGGGGACGGTGCTTGACTACATTGGTAATATAGACCTGCTCACGCTTCATGCCGATAGAGGAGAAGAGCTGGTCAAGGAACTTGCCGGCGGCGCCTACAAACGGCCGGCCCTGCTGGTCTTCATTCCATCCAGGGCCTTCTCCGATGAACATTATCTCGGCATTCTCCGGGCCTTCTCCCGGCACAGCCCTGGTGGCATGCTTATATAGATTACACCGTCGACAGACGGCAATATCTTTGTAAAGCTCCGTTAACAATGACATATTATTCGATTATCTAAGTATTCCTCAACCACCTGCGAATATCATAACATGCAGAATATGTCAAGTCAATTTTACTGGAGACTTTTTCGCCCACGGGCGAGGTATCCATCCAATTTTCTGCGGGCTACTCTGTGAAGATTTGATATATAATATTTGATATAGTGTCAGAAAGAGGAGGAGCACAATGGACATCAAAAAGTTCGAGGTCCCCATAGAACAGCTAAGGGTCGAGTGCGATCCTAAAATATTTACCTTCGAGTGTACCAAAGATCTGGCTCCCCTGCAGGAATTCATTGGCCAGGAAAGGGCTATCCGGGGCATCGAATTCGGCCTGTCGATGAAAAATAAAGGCTACAATATTTATGTAGCCGGCCTTTCAGGTACAGGAAAAACCTCCATCGTAAAAACTTATGTCAACAGGATGGTAGAGAAGAGAAAAGCTGAGGGGATCTACAACCCTGATGACTGGTGCTATCTTTATAATTTTGCCGAGAACGATAAACCACTGATCATAAACTTGCCTCAAGGACGCGGAAAGGATCTCAAAGCCCGGCTCGCCAAATTGCTGGAGAGCCTCAAAGATGAGCTGGTTAAAGCTTTTTCCAGCGACGAGTACAAATCCCAGACCAAAAATACCGTCCAGGAAGGCCAAAGCGAACAGCAAAAATTATTAACCGAAATCGCTGAGGAAGCCCGGCGCGAAGGCTTCCTGCTTCAGATGACTCCCATGGGACCGGCCATTGTCCCCATGGCTGAAGGCAAGCCGATGCCCGAAGAAGCCTATTTAGCTCTGGATGAGGGCGCCCGCCGGAAGATAGATGATCAGCGTAGCCAACTATTGCGCAGGCTACAGGATGTTTTTGAGCGGGCCCGCGATACAGAGCGCAAAATGGCAGAGAAATTGCATAATTTGGACAAAGCAGTCGCAGATTACACGGTCTCACGGCTGTTCGAGGACCTGAACAAAGAATATAAAGATTCCCCCAACGTCATCAAATACCTGGGCGACCTGAAAAATTTTACGTTAAATAATCTGGATTTATTTAAGCTCACACCGGAACAGCAGCAGCAAATGCAGGCCATGATGGGCCTGACTCCACAATTGGCAATGCGGGGCGACCCTTTTCTGCCCTTTCAGGTCAACGTCTTCGTCGATAATAGCGGGACCAGCGGGCCGCCGGTTGTCACCGAGTCTAACCCCAACTATCTTAATCTCTTCGGCAAAATCGAAAGACGCTTCCTTTTTGGCGGTTATTTGAGCGATCATACCATGTTGAAGTCCGGCGCCCTCCAGCGCGCCAATGGAGGCTACCTCCTGTTAAGCGCCATAGACGTCGTAATCAACCCGGCCGTCTGGCCGACTTTAAAAAGGGCTATCAAGGACCGGGAAGCGCGCATTGAGGAGCCTTATGAGCAGTTTGGGCTCTATGTACCGCAGGGACTGCGTCCGCAGCCAATGCCCATCGATGTGAAAATTATCCTCATCGGCGACCCCACCCTTTACCAGATGCTGGCCGTCTATGATGAGGACTTCTTTGAAATTTTCCGGGTGAAGTCGGACTTCAACTACGACGTTGACCGCAATGAAGACAACATACGCGGATTCGCCGCTTTCCTCAGCGGGTGCTGCGAAGAGTGTGAGGTAAATCATTTTGACCCTTCCGGCGTTGCCAGGGTCATAGACTATGCCTCACGCATGGTTGCCGACCAGGAGAAACTATCCTCCCGCTTTGCCCAGATCAAGGAGATCGTAGAGGAGGCCGGATACTGGGCCAAGCAGGACCACGCCAATTTTATCCTGGCCAAACATGTGGACAAAGCCGTTGAAGAGCGGCGCTACCGGCATAACCTGCTGGATGAACGCTTAAGAGAAATGATAACCCGCGGCACTATTATGATAGATACACAAGGGGCGGTAGTCGGGCAGGTCAACGGATTGAGCGTCTACAGTCTGGGGGATATCTCCTTTGGTAAACCTTCGCGAATCACGTGCCGCACCTTCCTGGGGAGGAGTGGCGTCATCAATATTGAACGTGAATCCCAAATGAGCGGGAGAATCCATGATAAAGGGGTTTTGATCTTAGGCGGCTATATGGGCTGGAAATACGCTCAAGAATACCCGCTCTCTCTTTCCGCCAGCCTCTGCTTTGAACAATCCTATGAAGGGGTTGAGGGCGATAGCGCCTCGTCTACTGAGCTTTATGCCTTGCTCTCCAGCCTGGCTGATATTCCCATCCGGCAGAATATTGCCGTCACCGGATCGGTAAACCAGAAAGGCGAAGTTCAACCCATCGGCGGCATCAACCAGAAGATAGAAGGTTTCTTTGAAGTCTGCCGCGAAAAAGGCCTGACCGAAGACCAGGGCGTGATGATGCCGACCAAAAACCTGAAGCATTTGATGCTACGGGATGAGGTAGTCAGTGCGGTCAAGAAAGGGCAGTTCCACATCTGGGCAGTCAGTACTATCGACGAGGGAATCCAGGTCCTTACAGGCGTCGAGTCCGGAACCAGACAGACCGGGGGCGGGTATCCCGAAGGGACAATCAATTACAGGGTGGATAAGTGCCTCAGGGATATGGCTAATAAATTGAAATTCTATGGCGGCGCTCCACATGATGGGGAGGTAAAGGAAAAGCCACCAGAAAAAAATTCTCAGACATAGATGCATTTAATTAAAACCGCAAGCTGCGAGGTCTCTAAAGGTAGTTATAGCGCGTGAAATGATCTCAATCTTAAAAACTCTGGCATTCCCCGACCAACGCTCTTATAGGATGCCGATTGGACGAAATGTCAACTATGTTTTATAATAACGGCATCATCCAGGAAAAGGAACAATGCCCGCGCTATATGTAGTAGCCACCCCTATCGGTAATTTGGAAGATATAACCTTACGCGCAATCCGAACTCTAAAGGAAGTCCAGTTGATCGCGGCTGAGGATACCCGTAAAACCCGGCGGCTTCTGGCTGCCTGCAATATCAAAACGCCGACGACCAGTTATTACGAGCATAATAAATTGACCAAGCTGGACTTCATTTTGGAGCGCCTGCAGACCCAGGATGTGGCTCTCGTCTCGGATGCCGGGATGCCGGGCATTTCCGATCCCGGTTTTGAGCTTATCTCGGCTGCCATTCAACACCATATTCCCCTGGTTCCCATCCCGGGACCATCGGTCCTTATCACCGCCCTGGTGCTCTCAGGCCTGCCCACCCATAGCTTCCTTTATCTCGGCTTTTTACCGCGCAAAGAGGGTGAACGGCGCCGTTTGCTGCAGTCCAGGTCAGAGGAAGCCGCCACCCTGGTCCTTTTTGAATCACCACACCGTATTCTGCACTCCTTGCGAGACATCCTGGAGATACTGGGCGATAGAGAGATCGCCGTTGGCCGTGAACTAACCAAGATTTATGAAGAAATCTTCAGAGGGACGGTGGGCGAGGCTTTACGGCATTTCTCTGCCCCTAAGGGTGAATTCACTCTCGTCATTGCCGGAAAACCGAAAGGGACCCCAGCCGACCTCGATTCGGAAACTGAGAAACGTTTAAAAAAAATGCATCGGTCCGGCATCACTGCCAAACAGGCTATTGCCAGGCTGGCAGGAGATACCGGCCTTCCCAGAAAAAAACTCTACCAGGCCTGGCTGAAAAATAAGTAATGTCACACCTGGTCCTGATTTGACCAGAGAGGAGCGAAGCTGTGCGTCGTGGGTGTATTTCATTAGGCAATATTAAATGTGATAAATGCCAGCGGCAAATTCCTTACCCTGAAAGATACCTGGCTCTGGAGGAGCCTAAAGGTAAAAACCTGAGCCTGTGTATGGACTGCTGCCGTGAAAAGGGCCTGGTTAAAACCGAATCCGAAAAAGAGGGTGCCGAAACAATATTCGACTTGAGCAATAAGTAGGCTTCAATATATTATTGAATTGAAGTCGTCATAAATTTTCCGGGGAGGCTTTATTGGGGGAAAGGATTTTCATCGGCGTCGCCTGGCCTTATGCCAGCGGCCCCAGACATTTAGGTCATATAGCCGGAGCTTATCTACCGGCCGATATTTTTGCCCGCTACCACCGCTCAAAAGGTAATGAGGTCCTGATGGTCTCGGGCAGTGATGAGCACGGCACACCTATCACCATCAAAGCTGAACAGGAGGGAAAGACTCCCGAACAGGTCGCCACATATTACCATAATCAATTCGTGGAGACGTTCAAAAAACTGGGGATTTCCTTCGATTTGTTTACTCATACCAACACCACCAACCATACCGAGGTCACGCAGGACTTTTTCCTGACGCTATTAAAGAAAGGTTATATCTATAAGGATAAGGTGCTGCAAGCCTGGTGTCCAAAATGCCAGCGCTTTCTAACCGACCGCTATATTGAAGGAACCTGCCCCTTCTGTCAGTTTAAAGAAGCCCGCGGAGACCAATGTGATCAGTGCGGCAAACCCATGAACCCGGTGGACTTAGTCGCCGCCCGCTGTCGCCTGTGCGGGTCCACCCCTGAATTTAAGTATTCTGAACACTTCTTCTTGAAGCTCAGCGCTCTGCAGGAACAGCTCATTGCCTGGGTCAAACCGAAAACTTACTGGCGGCCGAATGTCTATCATTTCACCCTCCACTACCTTGAAGACGGATTAAAGGACAGGGCTATCACCCGGGATATGGAATGGGGTGTGCCGATTCCTCTTCCCGGCTATCAAGGGAAACGCATTTATGTCTGGTTTGATGCTGTCATCGGCTATCTATCAGCCAGCAAGGAATGGGCCAAGACAGCCGGCGACACGGCCAAGTGGCACCTTTTCTGGCAAAATGAGGCCGCTAATCCGTATTATTTCATAGGGAAAGATAACATCGTCTTTCATACTATAATCTGGCCGGCTATGCTGATGGGATATGGCGGTTTAAATTTGCCCTATGACGTCCCGGCCAATGAATTCCTGACTTTTGAGATGAAAAAGTTTTCTACCAGCCGCAACTGGGCAGTCTGGGTACCGGACTATTTGTCGCGTTACGCTGTAGACCCGCTCCGCTACTTGCTTTCCATAAACATGCCGGAGACAAACGATACCGATTTCTCGTGGCGGGAATTTTACCGCCGCAATAACGATGAACTGGTAGCCACCTACGGCAACCTCGCTCACAGGGTACTTACATTCACTTATAAAAACTATGCTGGCTCTATACCCGCCCCGGGGGAATTAGACCCGGCCAGCCAGGCGATGCTGGATAAGGCCAGAGCTGCCTTGAGAACTGTGGATGATCTCATTGCCGGCTGCCATTTCAAAGATGGCATTAAAGCTGCCATGGCCCTCGCTCAGGAAACTAACCGTTATCTCGACGATAAGGCCCCCTGGAAGGCCATTAAACAGGACAGGGCTGCCGCCGGTACGTCGCTTTATACCGCCATCGCAATTTTATCCTGTCTGAGGACCGTTTTTTATCCTTTTTTGCCCTTTAGTGCACAGAAGCTACACGACTACCTGGGCTATACAGGGAATGTACAGGATTGTGGCTGGAATTTCGTTTTGCCGCCAGCCGGTCAAAAGCTGGCACCTCCTCAGCCGCTTTTTGCCAAACTGGATGAAAAGCTGATTGATGAGGAGAACGCCCGGTTGGAACATACACAGGTTGAATAAAGAGGCAGATTTTTGGAATTAAACCAGATATATACCCCGATCAACGCAGACCTGGTCAAATTAGAAGGGAACCTCGGGGCCATTTGCCAGGTTGATTTTCCCTGGCTGTCCCAGCTATTGTCTCAAAGCCTGGGGACCAGCGGAAAAAGAATTCGTCCGGCCCTCACCTTTCTTTGTGCGAAGTTCAATATTTACCAGCTAGACCTGCTTTTACATATGGCCGCCGCAATAGAACTCATGCACACCGCCACCCTGGTGCACGATGACGCCATTGATAAATCCGAAACTCGACGGGGCAAGCCCACCATTTATAAGTTATGGGGTGTGGACCCGGCCGTCCTTCTGGGAGACTACCTCTTCGCTAAAGCCGGTGTGGAAGTCTCGGATACCCAGAGCGTAAGAGCTTTCAGAATCTTCTCTCAGACCTTGATGACCATCTCCCGGGGAGAATTGAATCAGGCTCAAAACGCTTTCAATCTAAAACAAAGCCGGGAAACTTACTTTCAAAGAATTTACGGGAAGACCGCTTCCTTATTTTGTCTCTCTACCCAGTCCGGTGGTATTCTCAGCCAGAGCCCTGAAAGCACTATAGAGGTCCTGTGGACCTATGGGCGTAACCTGGGCTTAGCTTTCCAGATAGTAGATGATATCCTGGACTTTATTGGGACCGAGCAGGAGCTGGGCA
>JAGDMY010000033.1 GCA_017860765.1 Chloroflexota bacterium
GCTTCAGCCCCCTTACCGATCTGTTTGGCTGCTCGCAGAGTGCCTTCGGCTAGAATGTTGCCAAATCCCTCCCGGCGGGCTATTTTCTTGATCAGATTGATCATGGCGGCATGGTTGCCATAATTAAGTTCCAGGCCATCCGTATCGCTCTGGTTGATAATTCCTTTCTCATAGAGTTCATAGGCAAAGCCGACGGTATTGCCCGTGCTGATAGTATCCAATCCCAAATCGTCACAAAGCTGGTCGGCGGCAATAGTAGCTTCAATATTGTTATTCGACACAGGTCCGGAAAAAGCCCAGTAGCTCTCATATTCAGGGCCTTCACTGCGGGCCCCGGCATAGGGTCCGTCAGCCACCACATGGACCTTGCCACAGCGCACCGAGCAGCTGTAACAGCCGGCATGTTCCACGCGATATTGCTTGTAAATTTCCGGGCCCAATTTCTCGTAGCCCTCCAGCTCACCATAGCGATTATTGCGGACCGGGTAAGCTCCAATATTATTGCGTGTGACAGCCCCATCCGTAGTGCCGTACTCCTGGTTTTTCTTATATTCCCAGCTGGCCCTCATGATTTTGATTTGTTCCTTGACCAGCCGACTAAATTCCTCCGGATGGCAAAGGTTTATATTTCTTTTAGCTTTGATAGCCACCGCTTTGAGCCTTTTTGAGCCCATTACGGTCCCTACCCCGCAGCGGCTGGCGGTCCTCCTGCCAGAGACAATGGCTGCAAACTTAACCAGATTCTCGCCGGCAATCCCGATGCAGGCTGACCGGACATCGCTCCCGTGCTGGTGGGTTAGCCGCGCCTGTGTTTCCGCAGTATCTAAGCCCCACAACCCCCCGGCATCCTTAAGCTGGACCCCTTCCGGCCCGATATACAGGTAGACCGGCTGGGCCGCCTGGCCCTCTAAAATAACAAAATCATAACCCGCAAATTTGATCCAGGCCCCGAAGTCGCCGCCGCAGCAAGACTTGGCAAAACCCCCGGTCGCCGGACTTTTGGTGCAGGCGTCCCAGCGGGCCACTCCCTGGGCCCGGGTCCCTGCCAGAACTCCCGGAACCAGCAACAGTTTGTTCTGTTCTCCCAGCGCCTCGATGCCGGGCTTCAGTTCGTCATAGAGGTACTTGATGCCAAAACCCTGACCGGCCACAAAGTCCATTGCTACCGGCAGGGGCAGAGGTTCATCCTTCACCGTTCCAGTAGACAGGTTGACCCTGAGAAATTTCCCCGCGTAGCCTTTCATTTCCACCATCGCCTCCCCATAAACCTAGCCTCGCTTGGGGGGGAGCGTATCTATGGGTAAATTCATCATGTAGTCCTCATCTTCCTTATCCAGCCGCCTCCAGGACCACTCCTCATCAGTACCCCAGGGCTCATGATATCGATTGAAAAATTCATTATGATAAACATCACTCAGCACGGTCTTGGTGAGCTTGAGCATCAAAGCAAACTCGGCTACTCTCCTCCCCGTAAAAAACATAAATCGGAAGTAGTCCGGATTGTTCTTTACCGTATTGGGGGCACCCTCGCGAACCGGTCTCCAGGATGGCTGACGGAAAAGCGAGGCCCCATGGCCCTGACTGACCGGCAGCGTTTCCAGAAACCTGAGCGAGGTATTCATGTCATTCAGACAGGTCTCTGTACCCGCCCCGGGACCGCTATCCGCACAGGTCAGGACGCCTATTGGAAGGCGGTTATTATGCTCCAGATACAGTTCCCCGAATAAGTACTCCCTTCCCCGGGATATCGCCTCCCACAGTAGCTTGAATCTGCTATTAAACGTGCCCAGCGAAGTAGGAGCTCCAATGATCAGACCATCGGCCTGTTGAATCTTTGGACCCAATATCGCATGATAGTCCTTGACCTTGCAGGCGGTGTTAAACGGCAGGCCAGCCCGGTTGGTCGGCTTTCCTCCGCCGGGGATGCAGGGTCGATTGTTGCAGTTGTAGCAGGGCTTCAGGTCCTTGTCTGCCAGTTCGATAAACTCTGTCTCATAGTCCGCCACTTTATTGACCCGGCGGCCAAATTTGTCGATTATTTTAAGGGTATATTGCACCATCCAGGAGATATCGCTGTTGGGCCTGTTTGAGCAACCCAGCCCCAGAATCTTTATCTTAAGTTTATCCATTTTACTCTCCTCGCCTGATAAATTCAAAGGTCTATCCCCTGAAAGTTTTGGGTGTCAGGTTCATCATATATTCTTCATCTTCCTTGTCCAGTTTGAACCACTCACGGGGATTTTCTCCATGGGGGGGAGTATAGTACGGGGCGAACTCCTCAATATAACGCTTTCCCAATTGCTGCCTGGCCAGGTTAAGCAGGACAGCTATCTCGGCCACCCTGCGACCAACGCTCACCGCCTGCACCCGGGCATTTTTATCATTCTTAACCCCGATCACTGTGCCGTCGTCATCCGCTGCCAGAGGCCCATATGGATACCCTGAGATGCTGCTGGCCCCCAGCCCCACCGAGACCGGAATCAACTCCAGAAAATGGGCCACATTGTTCATCTCCTGGAGAAGGCTTTCCTGTCCCGCCAGGGGCATGGTAGCCGCGGTGACGGACCCCGCCGGTTTATTGGTAAAGTAGCCTTTCCAGATGCCAGCCTGGAAACGCTCCATCACTGTGATAAAAAGGCTGGTACAGGTGCCGGTGTATACCGGACAGCCAAAGATGAATCCGCTGGCCTCGGCCACTTTGGGCATTACCTTCCTGGCGAGGTAATCATCGGTTATCGGGCAGCCAAAATCTTGTGGGAGGCCAGCCCCTTTCCAGGGCAGACCCTTATTGGGCCGGCAGGGGCGATCGGGACATTCCCAGCACATCTCCACTTTCCTGGTCGCCAGGTCCATAAATTCCGTCTCAACCTCCGCAACGTCACCGACCTGGCGCCCGAATTTCTCGGCTGCTTTCAAGGCATACTCCACCATCCAGGCAGTATTACGGCCCTTCCTGTGGGCCATAGATAGACCCAGGATTTTTATTTTAACCTTTTGCATGTCCTTTCCATCCTTTCTCTGAATCCGATCCAGCTTATGAATTATTCGAAAACCCCGTCATTAAAGAGCCTGATAAACTCCTCATCGGTCATATCCAGGACGCTTTTGCATATCTCCTCGGTATGCTCACCCAAAATCGGCGCCCTCTTCAATTCATAGGGGATTTCCGGCAAGCTCACAGCAACTCTCTGGCACACGGCAGTGCCGATCTCTGGATGCTCCACCTGGGAGAGGGAATTGCGGTGTTTTAGCTGGGGGTCCTCCCAGAGGTCCCTGCCGTTCTGCACCACGCCGGCGGCCACTCCCGCATTTTGTAACAAGAACATGATTTCTTCCGGTGAATAATTAAGGGACCAGTTTTCTATCAGTTTATCAAGCTCTTGAGAATGTTTTACCCGTTCCAGCAGGCTGGCAAACCGGTCTTCCCCGGTCCAGACAGGATTCCCCATAACCTTGCAGAAACTCCGCCATTCGGCATCGGAAAAAACTGCGATGGCACACCATCTGTCTTCTCCCCTGCACTTATAAACTCCGTGGGGTGCGGCATACGGGCAACTATTGCCCCGGCGGTCGAGCTCCCTACCATTGACCTCATAATCTAATATACGGGGACCGGAAAACTGCACCGCGCTTTCGTATTGCGAGATATCCAGATATTGTCCCTGGCCTGTCCGCCGGCGGTATTCCAGGGCAGCCTGCAAAGCCAGGGCGCTGTATAAAACGCCCACTACATCGGTGAATGGCCCGCTTATCCCGGACGGGGCCCGATCGGGCCAACCGGTGATAATGTTAAAACCCGCCAGGGATGATAGCGTGACCCCGTGTCCCGGGTGCCGTGCCGCCGGACCGGTCTGCCCCTGCATGCAGGTGCTCAACATGATCACGCCCGGATTAATTTTCCGCAAGTCCTCATAGCCGAGCCCCATTTTCGTCAAAGTGCCGGGTGTCCATCCATCAATCACAATATCGCTTTTAGCTGCCAATTTCCTGGCGATATCTATCCCCTCGGGATGCTTCAGATTGAGTGTGATGCTGTGGGAATTATTGTCAATTTTGGAATACATCTGGCTTCGTTCCACTCCCGGGATATTATCTTTAAAGGGCGCCACGGACCGCATGGGGTCCGGCCTGAGGCGGCTCTCTATCTTAATAACCTCAGCCCCGTATTCAGCCAGATACTTGACGGAGTGGGGGCCAACCCCCAGGAAAGCGAAGACCGTGGCTCGGATGCCCTCAAATAATTTAACTTCTTTATTATTATTCAAACTCATATCAATTTTATAAGATTTAAGATTTACGATTTATGAAGGGTGAAGGGAGGATTCTTTAATCTTAAATCTCCTTCTCTCAAATTACCCCCGCCTGCCCCAAGGTCAGCAATTCCTCACGGGTAAAACCCAGTTCCTGCTCATAAATCTCCCGGTTGTGCTCTCCGATGAGAGGCGCAGGCCGGAATATCCCGCAGCGGGTGGCCGAGGCCTTGGCGAAGGCCCCCGGATAAGTTAACTTGGCGTGCAACCCGGGATGGATGACCCCGGTCCAGAAGTCTCTGGCCTGCAATTGCTTATTGTTGATGATATCTCTGGCTGTAGCCAGGGGGTAAAGAATAATATTTCTTTTAACGGCTCCTTCGTAAAGCTCCTGGGTGGAATGCCTCTTAAAAAAAGGAAAAAGGGGCTGCTCCAGCCGATCGACTTCATCCTGGGTCAGCCTGTCCCAGTCAAAAGAGCTCCAGTCCTGCGATTTAGGGAATTGGCAATCAATTCCCTCGCTCTCCATCCACTCTACCAGGGCGCGATTGCCTTCAGCTCCCGTCTGACCCCCAAAATAAAAAAAGGTGACGTAACCGTCCTTGCAGGGCCAGGTTACCCTATGTTTGACATTGGGACGGACGCTGAAGGACCCGGAGCGTTTGGCAATCGTTTGGCTCCCACCCCAGTAGGATACCGTATCCCAGCTGGCGGCAAGTACCTCGTCCTGCAGGCTAACCACAACTCGAGTACCCCTCCCGGAGAGCCACCTCCACCGCAAGGCCATCAACGTACCCACCGCCGCCTCAACGCCGGCCAGCAGGTAGGAGGTAAAAATACTGGGGGTTACCGGGGGTCGGTCAGGGTCTCCGCAGAGATTCAGCAAGCCTCCCATCGCCATAGCTACTATGTCATACGCTTTATAAGTTTTATACGGACCGCTATCGCCGAAGGGTGTGATAGAGGTGAGGATGATTTTTTCATTGACCCGGCCCAGATCGGCATATCCCAGCCCCAGCTTATCCATCTCGCCCGGCGCGTAGGATTCAATCACAAAATCAGCTTTCTTGACCAAATTTTTGAAAATCTCCCTGCCGTCGGCTGTCTCCATATCCAGAGTAATCCCTCTTTTATTAGCGTTGAAGGCCATCCATGTCAGGCTTTTTTCGGCATGAGGGATGTCCCGGTAGAAAGGACCAATCCTCCGGGAGGCATCGCCGCCGGGCTTTTCGACCTTGATAACATCGCAGCCCAGGTCTGCCAGGGCTTTGGCACATAAAAACCCCTTCTCGTCCGTAAGGTCCAGTGCCCTGTAGGGTGAAAGCATGCCCTCTAAGGGGCTATTCTCGTCCATATCTCCTTAACTATTGAACTGGCTTAATATTATGTAAAACCCACATCGTCTCTTTAGGCTCGACCGTCATGCCGGCTCTGACAGGTACCGTGGTAGCCAGCCGTACCTCAACCAGGGCTTCATTGCGCTGATTGACCACCTGTTGTGCCAGAATCAGCACTCCCCTATCAGGCTTGGTACGGGAAAGGCGGGCAGACTCAATCTTGAAGATGACCTGGAGAACGTCTCCAATTCGGGCCGGCGCGATGAAAGTGATATCGTCACCTAGATGACCGGCATAGGGCACATAAGGCTTCTTAATATTGAAATAAGAGCCATCCCTTAAACCCAGGCCGACAAAATCGGCCACCAGCATCCAGGGGACTATTCTCTCTCCGAACAGGCTATCTCTGGCATAGAGTGGATCGGTATAAAGGCGGTCATAATCGCCCATCAAAGCCATATAGTTCACCACATCAGTCTCAGTAATTACACGTCCACCGGTCTTCTCTCCCTTCCCCACGATAAAGTCTTCGTAATAATAAACCCTGTTGAAGTCCACATCCCACTCATCGTACTGAAAAGCAGCTGCCGGTTTAATCTGCAGCTTCGCTCCCGCCGCACTCTTCATCTTGACCCCGGTGGTCAGCGTACCCTCGGCGGCCATCCCCCCGTCCTGATTAATAAATTGAAAAGCGGTCTTCACGATTCCAAAACCGGGCATCGACGGGTCTTCTTTCTTCTCCTGGATAGACCAGCGGAATTTCACCGTATCTCCTACCCGCATTCCCACAGGAAAATGTGATACCAGGCTGCGCAGGTACGAGGTCGGGTTATCCCGCCCGGTAAGGTGGGGAGCATGCCAGGACAGCATCCCGGTGGCCAGGGAATTAAGGAAAAATCCATGGCTTATCCTTTCCCCATAGGGTGTGCTGGACATCATATGGCGGTCCATATGGGGAGGACAAAAATCACTGGAAATCCCGGCAAACTGCACCAGGTCCCCCTCGGTAAAAGTCCGCCCGCAGGTCTCGCCTTCCTCACCTGCTTTAAAATCTTCGAAATACAAAATCTTGCTGCTCATTTTAACCCCCAAGCTGAATTTTAACTTATTTCCATCTTAAACGGGTTGATTTTAAGCGGCGTCCGACGATGCGCTCCAACCATCGGCCGACATTTAATAATCGGCCTACATCGAATCCGGTTTTTACCCCCATAGCTTCGCAGATTGAGACAAAATCCTCCGTACTGACCAGCCCCATGGCCGGGGCCAACTCGAGGTCTACCGGCGGCGGGACCTGTGCAGATACTATGGGTATGCGGTCCATCATGGTCAGCTCAGGACCACCCTGGAGCCCGCCGAGGCAAACCTCGAATTTGGTTATCCCCGCGTGCATGGCCGCAATACAGCAGGGTAACCCCCACCCATAGGCCTCATGCAGGTGGAAGATATGGAATTCAGGGTCCGGGTACCTGTCCAGCATGTGGCAGAAATAGTCATAGACCTGGTTCGGCGCCGGCTGCCCTTGCATGGTGCCCTCACAGTGGGTAATCGCCTCGGCACCCAAACTGACCCACTTCTCTGCAAATTCCAAAACTACTTTAATTGGCACCGGCTCTCCATTTTCCAGGCAAGTCCAGCAGCCGCCGATTCCCCCGATCACTCTCAATCCGGCATCTTTGGCCGCCTTCACCATTGGCCCCATCAGCTCCCACTGTTCCGCGGTGGTCTTCCCGACATTGGCCTTATTGAAGGCATCGGTAGTAGCAATCAGCAGTTCGGCTGTATCTGGCCCTGATCCTGTTTTTTTGAGATCGACTACCCTCTGGATAGCCCTCATATTTAGCGTCGGGGACTGGAGAGATATGCCTTCGGGCCGACCTATCCGCCGATATAAATCCTCGCAGTCCCGGAACTGGGGCATGATCCTCGGATTACCGAAATTGCTGACTTGAAAATTCTTGCAACCCGCGGCTATAAGCTCGCGGACCAGCCAGAATTTGGTTTCAGTAGGGATAAAATTTGGTTCTGCGGCAAATCCTTCGCCGGCAATTTGCTCGATAATGGTGATCTCCGGCGGCAGTTTCCACCGGTTAGAAACCTTTACCTTCATTTTTAGCCACCTCCTGGAATTGCGAAGTCACCTTACTTTTGTCTGGCTGAGAGGGATACACTGGACGAAAAAAGCTGCGAGCCATGATTGGAGTCCAGTTTATTCTCTCTGGCTGTATTAGTAAAGAGGTTCGTACGATATTGGTGGGAGTTTTAGTTGTTATTTTCCAAATTCTATATCAATAAAACCGGAAATACCAACCAAAACTTTCTAATATGCAGATCTGGGAAATATAGATATTTCTCATATGGATGTATGTTTCTTTGACAATGTATGTTATAATCAAAATATAGCATACGGGCTAAATATGGCAGGCTGGTGCAAGAAATGAGGATAGGCATAAATATTCCCGATGACCTTCTAAAAAGAATGGAACCTTTAAAAAATGTGACTAACATATCCCAGGTCTGTCGTAATTCGATTAAGACCTACGTCGAAGCTTTTGAGAGAGCCACGACTCGTGTCGAAAAAGATGGAATCAACAAAGTTGCTGATCGCCTCAGCAATGAGTTGGTGCCACCTGTATTTGACTGGGAACTGATCGGTATTGAAGATGCGAAAACCTGGGTTCAATTGGCGAAAGTAGAAGATTTTCAATGCTTGATGGAAAGATTGAAAGTGCTTGAAGGACAGGGGAGACCACCTTACGAGGTGCCTCTTCCGCGGGTGCAGGGGACTAAAGTATTTGAACAGCGAGCATATGAACACGAAGAATGGTTCGATAGATTAGCTGACTCTGACCCGTTGGTTAACCCCTATATTGAAGCTAAAGCGGCCTACCAGAGAGGGAAAATCTCTTACATTCTTTCGGTTTGGCGCCTGGCGCAAAGTATGTCACAGGAAAAGTATAAAGCTCAAGTCGCCGCGCTTCAGAAAGCCAAGCAGGATGCCCAGCTTCAAATGAGCGTCCCGGAGAGGCTCATTAATATTCCGAGGTAAAGTCGTTAACCGGGGCGTTTTTAAGCCGCCTGAAACAAAAACTCTGAAAGAGAGGAAAAAATGAAGGGACTGTTGGTATTTGGAGTTTTAATAGCCACGATTGCTATTGCTTCCTGGATTTTGCGCCCCCGGGGATATCGTTCTACCTCTTCCCAACTCGGAAAAGCTTAGCCAGATTAACGCGTCTTCGCCCAACGTCTTTAAAACTTAAAACTCCTTTTTATTTTATCTGCATTTATGCGAGGGGTATTTCCCCGAGCATTGACATCTAAACTGCCTTCGGACATAATTGAGATTATTCAGTCCTGAATTTAGTGCTATTCAAGAAGGTATTATGCGCCGTAGCATCTTTATTAGCGCTTGCTTGATCGCCCTGCTGCTTCTTAGTGTCATACCCTTCTCCGCGTTTGCCCAGAGCGCTGACCAGACGCTGGTGATTGATGACGCCCAAATTTTCGGTGATAAAATAAAGGATGTTGAGGCAGCTGCCAGCCAGCTCCTGGTCAGGGGGGCAGATATCCGGGTCAGGACAATACTGACTTACGGATCAGCCGCCAACCTGGACCAGTATGAAGAACGGCTGGAGCAGCGCAGTCCCTCCTGGCTGGGTGCGGACGGCAATTTAAAGAACAATTTAATTGTCCTCATCGTGTCTCTAGAGGAGAGGCAGATGGGAATCTATTACGGCTCCAGCTGGAACAGTCTCCTCGAACCCAACTGGAAACGCATTCAGACGGACATTATGGGTCCGCGCTTCCAGGATGGGGACTACGCCGGTGGAGTTATCAGCGGACTGGAAGAGATCCTCAGGCTTATCCAGACTAAAAGCCCTTCTACTACAACAAGCGAAGTCCAACCTCCCGCGACTTCCCAGCCCGGGGGTGGATCGTCTAACTGGTGGATAATACCGGTTGTCATCATAGTCATAATCGGTTTGATCGTCGGATGGCTGCTCATCAGGAACTATCGCAAAAACCAGGCTAAAGTTGCGACCGCCAGGCAGAAAGCGCTGCTGGCCAAGCAGGGAGCAGCCTCGGGCATAAACGAGCTTATCGAAACTCTACAGCTGTTGGAAATCAAGGTCAATGTTACAGCAGACAAAGTAGTGCCAGAGGAGGGGGCCGCATTCAAAAACAACCTGGAAAAA
>JAGDMY010000222.1 GCA_017860765.1 Chloroflexota bacterium
ACCTGACTTTCAACCTGAGCTAAGGCGAGCGATGCAGGAAATGCTCTATCCATGAAAAGCGATCAGCACAAACCTCACCTGGAAACAAGCCTCTGAAATCAAAGCCAATGCGAACGGCAGCCTGGTATCAGGGCAAAAGGCGATAAGCAGATGACCAAGTCCGAAAGGACCCTTGAATCGAAAAAGCAAATTGGCGAAAGAGTCGTCAAGTCCGCTTGCAGAATGTGCCACGGAGTGTGTGGCGTGCTGGTGCATCTTCAGGAGGACGGCAGAGTAGCCAGGATCACGGGCGACCCGGATTGCCCCACCTCACTGGGCTATATTTGCCCCAAGGGCAGGGCCTCGGTCGAATTATTATATCATCCTGATCGTCTTAAATATCCTCTCCGAAGGACCGGCGAGAGGGGGGAGAATAAATGGCAGCGGATCAGCTGGGACGAGGCCCTGGATACCACGGCCGCGAGGTTTTTGGATGCCAGAGCCGAATACGGTCCGGAATCAGTCGTTGCGGTCAATGGAACAGGACGCCCGCAGCTGGCTTTCCTGGAAAGATTTTTTAATTGCTGGGGCAGCCCTAATATTCTCAGTATCATCAATAACTGCTATTTGCCCAGAATTGTGGCGGCGAGAATGACCAGCGGCAGGTTCCCCGTTTGCGATTATTATGCTTTCGGAGGGGTTGCTCCCAAGCTTATTTTGAACTGGGGATGTAATATCGCCGAGTCCGGCGCAGCCGATGGTATGTGCGGCTATCAGGTCACCAGAACGGTCAATAACGGGGCCAAACTCATTGTAATTGACCCGCGGAGGACCCGTCTGGCCGCCAGAGCGGACTGCTGGCTGCAGCTTCGTCCGGGCACTGACGATGCCCTGGCTATGGGAATGATCCATACTATAATCAATGAGGAGCTCTACGATAAAGATTTTGTAAACCGCTGGACGTCGGGTTTTGATAAGCTGGCGGAGAGGGTAAAAAACTACCCTCCTGAGAAAATGGCGGAGATCGCCTGGGTCCGGTCGGAAGATATTAAAGCTGCCGCCCGACTGTATGCCTCTACCAAACCGGCCTGTATTCAGTGGGGCAACGGCATCGACCAGCATTTCAATACCTTTCAAACTGCCCGCGCCATACATTGTCTGTCTGCTATCACCGGCAACCTGGACATACCCGGCGGCGATATTTTTTTAGTGCCTCCGGCCGATATAGTAAGTCATACAGCTACTGTCGACCCGAGTATCATGCTGCATGAGAAAGTTACCCCGGAGATGCGGGCGAAGACCATCGGGGGAGGCCAATATAAAGTCCTCGATTTGCACAGTGTGCACCCGCGCCATTTCTGCGACGCCCTGCTGAGCGGAAAACCCTACCCGGTGAAGGTCATCTTTCTAATGGCCAGTAATATGTTGCTTAACCAGACTGACCCAAAAAGGACGGTCCAGGCCTTGAAGAAGGCCGAGTTCATGGTGGCTTCTGATATGTTTATGACGCCGACCACTCAATATGCTGATATCGTGCTTCCGGCCGCCAGCTGGCTGGAAAATAACGACGCGGCCGATATGCACCTTGGCTGGTGCGTCCTGGCACGCCAGAAGGTGGCCCAGATCGGAGAATGCCGCGATGATAAGCAAATCTTAATTGACCTGGCCCACAGGGTGGGGATGAAGGAGTATTTCCCCTGGGCGGATGTCCGGGAGTATTGCGACTGGGTGCTCAAAAAAGGCGGTCTTGATTTTGAGCATTTCAAGGAACTGGGCCTGATCAGAGGCGAAATGCGCTATCGGAAATATGAATCGCAGGGCTTTGCCACACCATCGGGAAAGGTCGAATTATGGTGTTCGGCCCTCGACGCGATGGGATACGATCCATTGCCGTCCGTGGTGGAGTCTCCTGAAAGCCCTTATGCCACTCCGGATTTATACAGGGAATACCCGTTGATCATTACTACCGGGAGCCGGATTCTGGGTTATTTTTGTTCGGAAGGCAGACAAATCTCCTCGCTGCGCAAGCTGGTCCCGGATCCATTAATGGAAATTCATCCTGACACGGCTTCAGGATTGGGTATAAAGAATGGGGACTGGGTTTGGATCGAAAGCCCGCGGGGCAGGATTAAACAAAGAGCGTTTCTTACAGAAGGCATTCACCCCAAAGTGGTACATGCCCAGCATAGCTGGTGGTTTCCTGAGAAGGGACCGCCGGACTATGGTTTTCTGGAGTCCAATGTGAATGTTTTGTGCGGCGGTCTGCCCTGCGATCCTCATACCGGCTCGGAATCTATGAGGTCGTTTCTCTGCAAAGTTTATAAGGCATAAACAAAACACTAAGGAGGTCGACAGTATGCCCATCATTAAGAATCTGACGGATATAGTCGGTGCTGAAAATGTCTCGAATGACCCTAACCTGCTTCTTTCGTATTCCCGGGACACCAGCTTTAATGCGGCCGGGGTCCCGCAGTATCTGGTAAAACCGAAGAATACCGAGGAGGTCCAGCAGATCATCAAGCTGGCCAACGAACTGAGGATACCGGTGACACCTTGCAGCTCGGGAGTGCACTTTTACGGGAGCGCCATTCCCAAGCTGGGCGGGATTGTCATGGACTTGCGGCGGATGAATAAGATATTGGAGTTTGACCTGTGTAACAAGATGGTGAGGGTCGAACCCGGGGTAACCTGGGGACAGTTGCAGGCCGAAATGGCGAAAAATAAAATGATGGCCCTGAACCCCCTGCTGCCCCACCCCTTAAAGTCGGTGTTGACCAGCCATCTGGAGAGGGAGCCCATGATCATTCCCAAATTCGAGTATGCCACTCCAATGGTTACCCTGGAAATTGTCCTGCCCGATGGTGAAGTGATGCGTTCCGGTTCAGCCTGCGTGCCGGGCTTTCCTGATAAAAGCTATGCCGAAGGGGTGAATCCGGGCGGGCCGGGAAATATGTCTTATCAGTGGTATCTCCAGGGAGCGCAGGGGACTATGGGAGTAGCCACCTGGGCCAAGGTTAAGGTGGCCCCCAGGCCAACCGTGGACAAGACCTTTATTATTCCGTTTAAAAACCTCCAGGACGCCGTGCCTCTGATTTATAATGTCCAAAAGCGGATGATAGGAGAAGAATGCCTCATCCTGAACAACACCAGTCTGGCCGCGATTTTAGCCGACAAATGGCCCGCTGACTTCCACAGCCTGAAGAAGGGCCTGGCCCCCTGGACGGTAATACTGGTACTGGGTGGTGGCTGGAGAAGGCCTGAAGAAAAAATTGAGTATGAAGAGGATGGGTTGCGGGCAGCCGCCGCCGAACTTCATATACCGGATTTGCCGACCTCGTTGCCCGGTAGAGCCGGAACCGAAAGAGAGCTACCCGGCAGGCTGCGCACGGCCTGGCCTGAAGATAAAACCTACTGGAAGTTCGCCGCCAAAGGCGCTAGCCTGGATATTTTCTTCCACACCACCCTTAATAAAGCCGCCCAGTTCACCGAGGTTGTTGCCCTCGAGGCTGCTAAAGGCGGTTATCTGGCGGAAGACATCGGCTTCTATGTTCAGCCCCTGGAATACGGGCGCGCCTGCCATTTCGAATGCAACCTCAGCTACAACCCCGACAGCGCGGAAGATGTGGCGAAAATGC
>JAGDMY010000034.1 GCA_017860765.1 Chloroflexota bacterium
ATCATGGTCCCAGAGCCTTTTCTTGCGATAAATCAGTCGATCGCCAAAGGGCTTTAAGTAGCCAAATTTCAGGTTAACGGTCTTGGCCAGACCGACGGCGAAACTGGTTTTGCCGGCATTTTCGCTTACCGAACCAATAACTATTTTTTTCATTGTGCCGCCTCCTGGGGTTTTGAAAGCAGTATCCTCGCATCCACGGCCCTAACCCCTTCGCCCTGGCTGTATACTACCAGAGGGTTGAGTTCAATATCACTGATATCCTGACATTTCTGCAATATGGCACCCACTCTCATGATAATTTCCACCACCGCATCAATGTCCTTGCGCTTTTCTCCCCTGACTCCCAAAAGCAGCGGGTACGCGCGAATCTGACTGATCATTTTCAGGGCCTCGCTGCGGCTCAGAGGGAAAGTGCGGAAGGCGATATCCCGCATCACTTCCACATAAATACCGCCCAGACCGAACATCACAATGGGGCCAAAGGAGCGGTCCTGGCGGGCGCCCACGATGGTCTCAATCTCATCACGGACCATTTCATTCACCGAGATACCCTCGATGCGGGCAACCGGGTTATATTCCCGGACATTATGCAGGATAGCCTCATAGGCGTCCATGACCTCATTGCGGTTTTCCAGGTCCAGGGCTATTCCTCCGGCGTCGCTCTTGTGAATGATGTCCCGGGAAACAATCTTCATCACCACCGGATAACCGATTTCCTCGGCGAAGTGAATGGCCTCTTCCAGATTGCGGGACAGGCGGCTCTGCGGAACGGGAATGCCGGCGATCTGCATAATAGTCTCAGCTTCTGAAGCCAGCAAAAAAGTCCGGTTGTCAGCCCTTACCCCGCGGATTATCTCATCGATTTTCGCACCATCAATATCGACCTCCTGGATAGGGTCGATCGGGGTATTTCTGGTCCGATAATAAGAGTACACCGCTCCCAGCAGCGAGGCCGACTCGTAGACATCTTGAAAGGCCGGGATATCCTGCTTTTGGAACTCCTGGATGTGATGCTCTATTTTTTCCCCGCCGAAGAGGGAAAAGACCAGGGGCTTCTTTTTAGCATATTCCACCGTCTGTTTGAAGACTACCTGGCTGAACCCGTCAGGGTCGAATACCGCTGTTTCGCAGGCCAGGCAGATGACCGAATGGATGGACTTATTGGTCAGGGCCGCGGTCAGAGCGGTATCGTAGTAGCTGGCGGGGGCCTGGCCGGAGAGGTCGATAGGATTTTTAGCCGAGCCGAAGGATGGAATAACGTCTGAAAAAGTCTTGGCAAGACTCTGAACATCGTCGTAGAGGTTCACGTTAAATTTCTCACAGGCATCTGCCGCCAGAACACCGATGCCCCCGCCATTGGTAATGATGACCGAGTTTTCACCCCTGGGGAGGGGGGCATTGGCCAGGTAGCGACACCAGGTCAGAGCGTCATGAATAGTTTCCGCCCGCAGGACACCGCACTGCTTGATAATATCGTCGAAGACTTTATCTTCTCCGGCCAGCGAACTGGTATGGGAAGCCGCTGCCAGTGCGCCCCTGCGGGACCGACCGGACTTAATGACGACGATGGGTTTTTGGCGGGCGGCATCCTTAAGAATATTAACCAGGCGCTCCCCGTCAGTGACGCCTTCAATGTACATCAGAATTATTTTTGTTTGTTCCTGATCGACCAGATACTCGAGCAAGTCAGACTCGGTGATATCAGACTTATTGCCAACCGAAATAATGGCTGATAACCCGATGTTCTCGGTAACCGTTTTGCCCATCATGCCGATGCCTATGGCTCCGCTTTGTGTGATAACTGCCACATGGCCGGGGTGGACGTTCAGGGGACCGAAGGTAGCATTGACAGAGGCGGCGGCAGAATAGATGCCGAAAACATTGGGGCCCAGAATCCGCATGCCGTGTTCGCGGGCATATTCCACAATCTTTTTTTCTTCAGCCGTGTTGCCGATCTCGGAGAAGCCAGCTGCAATGATGACGGCGAATTTGATACCCTTGGCTGAGCAGCTTTGAATGGCATCGAAAACCAGCCTGGCCGGGATAACGATACAGGCGATATCTGCTTCGCCATTGATTTCCTGGACACTTTTATAGACTTTATAACCGAGTATCTCGCCGCCTTCGGGATTGACCGGATAGACCTTTCCCCGATATCCGGAGGCGGCAATATTCTGCACGAATTTATGGCCGATTTTGCTCTGGTCGCGGGAAGCCCCGATGATAACGATGCCCCTGGGTTCAAACAGGTACCTGATATCCGGGCGGTTATGCATGACTCGTTGCCTCACTGAAAGCCATCCTGAGTTCGTACACCTGTTCCTCGATCCTGCGGTTCATGAAAAAGCCCATTTTCTCAAATAGATGGAGCATAGGCCGGTTTTCTACGAGTACCTCGGCGGTGAATCCCAGGAGGCCCTGTCTCTTGGCGAGATAGGTGAGATAGGAGAGCAGCTCGCCGCCGATTCCCCGGTTTTGGTAATCGTCCCTGACTACGAAAGCGACCTCGGCAGTATGAGTATTGGGGTCAATGCTGTACTGCCCTAACCCGACCACTATTTCTTTAGCATCCTGTTGAAGGGTTGCCAGGATCGAGATTTCACGGCTGTAATCAATAATGACGAATTCCTGCAATCTCTCGTGCGGCATATCCTTGCGGCGGGAAATAAAGCGTCGGTAGAGGCTGTTATCGGAGAGGCTGTAGAATAAGTCCTTGATCAAAGGCTCGTCGCTCATTTTAATAGGTCTTAAACGTATTTCCTGGCCGGTCTTGGTGGTGCGGTAGGTCTCCAGTTCCTTGGGATATTCGCCGGCCTTGCCCGCAATAAAAGCCTGGTCTTTATATATCAGGTTCTGGCGCTTGGCCTCTTGAATCAGGTCGCGCCTGAATTTGGGATGAGCGATGGATATCAACTCCATGGCGCGTTCGCGAATATTTTTGCCGTGGAGATAGGCGATTCCGTACTCGGTCACTACATAGTGGATGTCGCCGCGATTAAGAGTTACTCCGGCGCCTTCGGAAAGGAAAGGCACAATCCGGGAAACGGTCTCATGGGAGGCGGTGGATGGCAGCACCAGAATGGACTTGCCGCGAGGCGCTAAGACGGCGCCCCGCATAAAACTGGCCTGCCCGCCCATACCGCTGTAAAAAGTCTTCCCTAAGGATTCAGCAGTGGACTGTCCGGTGAGGTCCATCTGCAGGGCGGTATTAATGGCGACAAAGGACTGGTGCCGGGCAATTATGAGCGGATTGTTAGTATAATCTATGGTTTTAAACTCTATGCTGGGATTGTCATTAACATAATCATAGGTTTCTTTTTTCCCCATGCAGAAGGCGGCTACCGTCTTGCCACGGTCTATATTTTTCCTTGAATTATCGATGACACCCATCTTCATCAACTCGACAATGCCATCGCTGATAAGTTCGGTATGCACACCCAGGTGTTTCTTACCGGCGAAATTAATGAGAATGGATCCGGGTATACTTCCATAGCCAACCTGGATCGTATCTCCGTCCTCGATGAGGCGGGAAACATTATTGCCAATTTCCTGGAGCACCTCTGTGTGAGTAACTTCAGGGAATTTATATTCCAGAACAGGTTCATCAAAGGGCACCAGGTAATCGACCTGGCGGATATGAATAAACCCATCACCATGGGTGCGCGGCATCTGAGAATTGACCTGGGCGATGACCAGTGAAGCCTGTTCCACCGCGGCTTTAACGATGTCGACGCTGATTCCCAGGCTCATGTACCCGTGCTGGTCTGGCGGTGAGGTTTGAATCATGGCCACATCGATGGGGATCACCTTGCGGGCGAACAAATTGGGTACTTCCGAAAGAAAAACGGGGGTATAGTCTGCCATGCCCCGGTTTACCGCCTCGCGGGTGCTATTGCCAATGAAGAAGGAATTATGCCGGAAATTATATTTGAACCTTTCTTCAGTATAAGGGGCCAGGCCCAGGGTCCAAATATGAATTACTTCGGCGTCGAAGAAGGCTTTGGGATAAGATTCGGTATATTTGATTAAAGCGCTGACCAGATACTGGGGCTCACCACAGGCAGAGGCAATGAAGATTCTATCTCCCCGATGGATGTGGCTGAAGATTTCATCCTCGGAAGCAAATTTCTCCGGGAATTCTTTTCTGGCACTGTCAAGCGGAACAGGATTTACCGCCATTATCGCATCACCCCGCTTTGGGATCCCCGAAAATATTGTATACCAACCTCCCTCAAATGTGAAAAATCATACGCATGAGATGGGCCTATGGGCTGGACCGGGTTTAAAATTCCTGGCGGCCTTCCAGGGCCCGGCTGAGAGTAATATCGTCGGCATATTCCAGCTCGGTGCCGAAGGGCAGTCCGCGGGCCAGGCGGGTGACTTTGATGCCCAGAGGAGAAATCAGACGGTGCAGATACAGGGCGGTCTGCTCACCTTCCAGATTGGTGTTGGTGGCCAGAATCACCTCGTTGATCAGGCCGCCTTTTAAACGGGCCATCAACTCGTTGATTCTTAAGTCATCCGGCCCCACCCCCTCGCCCGGTGAGAGGGCGCCATGCAGAACATGATACAGGCCGCTGAATTTGCGGGTATGTTCCAGCGCCAGGATATCCTGAGGCTGTTCGACAACACAAATCCTGGTGCGGTCACGGGGTTCGCTGCTGCAAATATGACAAATTTCGGTCTCGCTGACATTCAGGCAAAGGGAGCAGAGCCTGGTTTTTTGTTTAACCTGAAGGATGGCCTCGGCCAGGGCCTGGTTGGCGCTTTCGTCAGCCCGCATTAAAAAATAGGCTATCCGCTGAGCGGATTTGGGTCCGATGCCGGGCAGTTTATTAAATTCCTGAATCAGTCTGGATACCGCTTCGGTTGTGGGAGCTGGTTCCCGGTTCAAGTCATTCTCCTTTTATCTCTAAATCAGGTCTACATCAATCCGGGAATCTTCATCCCCCCGGTCAGTCCTCCGAGCTGTTTGGCAGCGGCTTCTTGCGATTTAGTGATGGCTTCGGTAACAGCAGTCAGCACCAGGTCTTCCAGCATTTCGACATCTTCAGGATTGACTACCTCTTTAGCTATTTTGATGGATTTTATTTTCTGCTGGCCATCCACTGTGACCTTAACGGCCCCGCCCCCCGAGCTGACTTCGAGGGTCATATTGGCCAGCTCTTCCTGAGCTTTAGCCAGACGGGCCTGGAGTTGCGCAATCATATTTCTATTCATTTTTCCTCCACGCTGGTGACCTGGGCCCCGTATTTCAGGGCCGCCCGGACTACATGATTGTTCTCAGTTTCGCAGACACAGCGTATTTTGCAGGACCGGCCCAGGAAATCGCTGATGATTTTTTCCGCTACTTGCTGATATTCAGGTTTCTCCATCTTCTCTTTATAAATGGCATATTTTAGGGATAGGGTCACGATTTCGTTCTCCACTGCCACCGGCTTGATCCCGGCGCTGCGTAAAAGCGCTATGGCATTAGTCTTTTTTAGGTTTGCCGGGACATCCTCCAGGATTTGTTTCCAGCCTAACCGCAATCGTTCGATTTCAGTGCTCAGCGCAGGAGAAGCGGCGGAAGCCTCTTTAACCTGAGGCTGGGGACCCTCTTTGGTCTCGGACCTGGCAGCTGGTCCCGACTTGACGTCTGGAGCAGCTTTCTTTGCGGCAGCAGCAGGGTTGAGGCCCGCTGCCCGGTTATTGGCCGGTTCGTTGGCCGGGGGTGGGGGCTGCGGAGCGTTGACTTTGGCCGCCGGGCGGCTGATAGCGGGTGGGCTGGCAGTCTGGGGTTTGGTTGAGGGTGGAGCCGACCCTTCCTGCAACAGATAGCAGTCAACCAGGGCCAGTTCCAGAGGCAGAGTGGAGCAATCGGTATTGCCCACTTCAATCTGACCGAAGAGTTTGACAGCGTTCAAGATTTGTGTCAATGAAGCCCTGGTGGCCAGTTCTTTTAACTCGGCCAGGTCTTCTGCTGTCAAGTCGACGGCCTCGGTGGCAGCGGTCTTGACCAAAAGGAGGCCACGGAGGTACTCGACCAGCTCGCGATTGAACTGTCGCAGGTCCAGCCCGTCATTATTGATGCTGTTCAAGGTGGCCATCCCGGCCGAGATATCATTATTTACAATGTGCTTCACGATTTCCTTTGCCCGCCAGTCTCCGGTAATGCCCAGCAGGCTCTGGACCTGGGGAAATTTAATTTCAGACCCGTAGAAGGTGGTAAGCTGCTCCAGAAGGTTCTCTGCATCCCGTAAACTGCCGGTGGTGCTTCTGGCAATCAACTGCATGGACTGAGGCTCGATATTTATTTTTTCCGCGCTGCAAATTTTGCCCAGTTGGGCTACCACATCCGTCCGCGAGAGCCTGTGGAAATCAAAATGCTGGCAGCGGGAAAGGATAGTGGGGAGTATCTTGTGGGCTTCCGTGGTGGCCAGGACGAAAATGACATGGGGTGGCGGCTCCTCCAGAGTCTTGAGAAGGGCGTTCGAGGCATCTTTGCTCAGCATATGGAACTCATCGATGATATAGACCTTGCGGCGGGCCTGGGTCGGAGCATAGTTGACCTTTTCTCGCAAATCGCGAATATCATCAATGCTCCGGTTGCTGGCGGCATCAATTTCGATGACATCCATGGCCCTATCTTCGGTGATGGCCCGGCACATGTCACAGGTATTGCAGGGTTCACCCCGGCCGCTGTTCAGGCAATTCACGGCTTTAGCCAGAATGCGCCCGGTGCTGGTCTTGCCTGTGCCGCGGGGCCCGCAAAAAAGGTAGGCATGGGAAATATGGCCGCTTTTAAGGGCGTTGAGCAGTGTCTGAGTAACATGGGGCTGCCCAACCAGCTCGGCTAAGGTTTGGGGACGCCATTTGCGATAAAAAACCTGGGATGACATTACACCTTATTATACTATACTGCCTCTCTTTCCTAAAGAGGAATTCAGGCAGGATTGGTGTGAATTTGGGATGAGTCTGGAGGAGCCAGATGCCTGAAAGACCAGAATTAATATAATATGGAGGATTTTGTGATTCGAGTGATGGAAAAATGCCCCTCAAGACTGAGGTAGTTGTATAGAAAGGGAGAATGTGCTATCTTTTAATCACCGAAAAGTAAAGGTGAGGTATCGTATGCAAATCCGCAAAACTTACAAAGAAATCAATCCCACTCTGCTTTTTAATGAGATCAAAGAGTTTGTTCAAAGGCAGGGGATCACCCTCGACCAGGACAAATTGGAGACTTATTCGATACCTACCGATTCATCCAACTTCATTTACCGGGGGATATTGACCTTTAATATCCAGGGCCGGGAGGGCCTCCGGGCGAATATCATCGGCGTTGAAAGGGGAATAACCAAGCTGGTCCTGGAGTCCAATGATGAACTATTTGCCAAAGCTAAACTATCCGAGCTGGAAGATGATCTGAACTTCATGCTCGGTCCCTTTGAGCCAAAGGAATAGCAGCCACCTCGAGGCTTTAAGCTGATTTTGAGTCCAAATTCGGTTCTTCTAACCAGGAATCTGGCATCTGCCTTTCAAGCTGTCCAGCATCTGATCATAGGCCTGGGCAAAAGCTATTACCCCTTCCCTGAGAAGCTGGTCTGTGACCGCAGCCAGGTCGATATCAAAATTTTTCAGGCTGGACAAGGTGCTCTGAGCTTCCTCAATTTTTTCCGTTAATGATGGACGCACTTTGCCGTGGTCCAGGAAAGCCTTGAGGGTAGTCAGCGGAATGGTGTTGATAGTGTCCCTGCCGATGATTTCCTCGACATAAAGTACATCCGAATAGCGAGGATTTTTCGTGCCGGTGCTGCCCCAGACCAGTTTCTGGACCCGGCCGCCCCGGGCTCTCTGCTCGGCGAATGGCTGGCCGTAAAATATGCCGCTAAATCTTTGATAGGCCATCCTGGCGCTGGATATTGCGGCCTGGCCGCGCAGATTTAGAGCGGCAGGCGTGCCGGCTTTTTCCAGGGCCTTATCAACTGCGGTATCAATGCGGCTGACAAAGAAAGAAGCCACCGAGGCGACGCTGGAGGGGTGCGGATTCTTTGCGAGTCCGCGAATATAAGCCTGGCCGACTTCAGCGTACTGGGGGATGGAGAATATCAGGGTGGCATTGACGTTGATGCCCTGCGCGATGAGGGCTTCAATCGCCGGAATCCCGTCAGGCGTAGCCGGCACCTTGATGAGCAGATTAGGTCTACCCACCAGTTTCCAGAGCCTGCGGGCTTCATTGATCGTGTCTTCAGTTAAGGCGGCCAGGTGTGGTGAAACTTCCAGACTTACAAAACCATCCGTACCGCCGCTGGAGTCAAAAACCGGCCGCAAAGCATCGGCCGCAATCTGGATATCCGCGAGGGCTAATTTTTCGTATAGTGCGGGAACACTGATCGCGGGTTGAGATTTAAGGATGTCGCTTATCACAGCATCGTAATCCGTGGTTTCGCAGATGGACTTCTGAAAAATACTGGGGTTGCTGGTAACGCCGGCTACCCCCTGGTCTATCAAGCGGTTCAACTCGCCGCTGGTTAGCAGGCTGCGGCTGATAAAATCCAACCAGATGGCCTGCCCCTGCATCTGCAGAGCTCGAATCGAATTCATTCTGTTTATTCTCCTTTACGCCAGATTCCTGGCCAGAGCTGCGGCGCCAATGACTCCGGCTTTATTGCCGAGAGCAGCGGTGGTAATGCGCAGCTTTTCTGTGGGCGTTTGCAAGGCCAGAGAACGCACGCGTTTTTCCACCATAGGCACCAGGTCTGGCAAGCCGAGGATGACGCTTCCGCCGAGGATGATCAGGCAGGGATTCAAGGCGTTGACGATACTGACCAGGCCGGCAGACAGGTACTTGGCGGTGTCCTTTACCAGCCTTTGGGCCAGAGGGTCCCCCTTTTGATAGGCTTGAGAAACCGTAATGGACGAGATCCGGTCGATCTCTCCAGCCAGGGCCTGCAAAGTCTGTCCGCCCTGAGGGTTGGTGCGGACGGCATCCCGGGCGCGTTCTGCAATCGCCCATCCTCCAGCATAGGCTTCCAGGCAGCCTTCATTGGGACACCTGCATTTCCTGCCCCCGGCTACCACGGTCAGGTGTCCGAGTTCCCCGGCGGTATTCTGGCAGCCTTCCAGAAGATGACCGTGGCTCACAATACCCCCGCCAATTCCGGTGCCGACAAACAGGCAGACCAGGTCCTGTTC
Organism: Chloroflexota bacterium; assembly: GCA_017860765.1. The sequence continues at coordinate 9,175 of JAGDMY010000034.1, forward strand.
TCCTTTTCCTGCGCCGTGCTGCCATTCACCCCAGGTAATAACCCGAACGTCGTTATTGACCGAAACGGGAATTTTCAGCTCCTCATTCAATCTGGGCCCCAACGGAACATTGTGCCAGGCGGGCAGATTGGGGGAATAGCGCACTAATCCGAGTTCCTTGTCAATTTGACCGGCAACGCCCACTCCCAGGGCCGCGGCTGTTTTACCCGACTGGCGAAGGCAGATTTTAACTGAATCGATAACGTCGAGTATGGTTTTGGCGGGGTCTCCGGTGGGATCGACCAGGCGATAGTGCGTGGAGACAATGTTGCCTGAAGCGTCCACCAGGGCGGTATCTATTTTAGTACCACCGATGTCCACGCCCAGAGTGAGCAGGTCGTTATTTGATGGATTCATAGGGGAGCTTGTCCCTTGTCCGGCAGGATTTTTATGATACCCTATTAATAATAACGCTTAATTGGGGAATTGACCAGAGAAGTTCGTCCTCCTCAAAATGAAAGGGCGAGCAGGAAACTATTTAGGCTTGAAAAACAGGGCGCTGAGCGGTGGGAGGGTCAAATTGAGGGAGAAGGGCTGTCCGTGGTAGGGTTTGGAGTCAG
>JAGDMY010000223.1 GCA_017860765.1 Chloroflexota bacterium
CATCTTGCCCGTATCAAGCCGGCTGCTTCAACAAGGTTAGCCAGTCCTTTGTCATGAGTCTCCAGGGTAGCCGTAGTCAAAGAAATATGTTTGACGCAACCCTCCTGGAAACCGGCCTCCACCGTTTCGGCAATCTGGACAGGCCCTTTCACCGGCATCGCGTTCCACCAGTGCTGAACAGCGCAGAATTTGCAGGCTTGACCGATTTGCTGGTAGAAGCATCTCTGGTTGGCTACCGAGCGCAGGTGTCCTGGCCCCACGATTACGGCAACTTTGGACATAGGGATATCTCCGCTGGTAAACCGGCCATAGAATTGAGGTCTCGGTATTAGGACCACGTCAGAATATTTAGCATTATCCTTCCAGACCTCGAAGGTCCCGCTGGCAATCTTTTGCAGGTGATAGGGTGAACGATCGGCCCGCTTTCCGTTGACGATAAAAACCGGGATCAGTTCTCCGTTTCCCCCAGGGGACCTTAAGCACAGCACCATCCGGCCGGTGCTGATCGCCGGAGCGTTATAATCGGATTCCAGGTCTGCCACCAGTCCGGCCGGGACCCTGACACCTTTCTCCTGGAATTCTGCCTTTATCCTGGTCACGGAAAGCGTTGCGTTCATAATCTCTTCCGGTTACAAGCTGGTATTTTATTTTCGCACCGGCGATTCAATGCAGACATCAAATTTAATAAAATCTGCCTTGACCCGGTAATTTTTTAATTTCGATTCCTGGAGAATAGCTTCGATTTCAGCCAGGGTATAGCTCGCCAATATAGCCTTTGGCCAGTTATGACGGTGGCGCCGGTTCATGAAGCGTGAGATTGCCCAGATGAAAGCTTCCCATAAGCGGTTACCATAGACTCTCTGGTTATCCCTTATCAAAATTAATCCGCCTTCCCTGGCAACTCTCTGGGCTTCGTTAAAGACCTTCGCGGGCTCGAACCAGTGATGCAGGGAAGCATAGCTGATTATTAAATCGAATGAGCCGTCCGCAAAGGGTAGTCTGGCAGCGGTGCCGAGAACAAACTTTATCTTATCGTCTACACCTGCCTGTCTGGCATTATCCTGCGCTTTAAGGAGCATATCCCTGGAAATGTCCAGGCCGATGATCTCGAAGTCGCTGCCTTTGGCTCTGGCTAATTCAATCGCCAGGCGCCCGCTGCCGGTGCCAATATCCAGCACTCTCCCGGTGCGGAAGCCGCGGAGGATGACCTTGCGGACAAAATATTTATATTCGGGCAGTATATAGAGCCTGGCTCCCCTGTCGTACTGTGCCACTGCCTCCGGATCGGTAATCGGCTCTTGCGGCAAAGGTATTCTCTCGACCATGATCTTCCTTAAAACAAACTAAGAAATATTTTCCAGGTGTTCAAAACCGCAAATCTAAAATGGGATATTGGAATATGACGGCTAATATTATGGCTGCCGAGATTATCAACCTGAACAGGGAAAGTGAACTCCAGGCCCTGTGCATTTGTCTCTCATCCGAGGCGGACTTCCAAAAAGCCCGGCATTGCAGCAGGGTATAAATTCCAGCAACAGCCACAGGAACCAGATAAAGATAACTTAAGGGCGTTAACCGGGTTAGCCAAAGGCCCATCCCCAGTAATAAAATGGTGAACCCCAGGGTCATCTTAGAAGCCGTTTGAGGTGAAGGCCTGGAAAAAAAGAGCGGAGTCGAGATGGGCGGTCTCCCCTCAGCATGCCTGATATTCAATACATAATGTGCCAGAATATGAGCGGATTGCCAGACCACTCCCATAAAATAGAGGTACCAGGGGAGCAGGGAAGTAAAAACTGTGTCCGGAGCCAGGCAAGCCCATCCACAAAGGAATATCAACCCCTCGATGGGAGGCAGCGACAGGTACCCTACCCTATCCCGCAAAAAAGACGAGTAAAGGGAACCCAGGATCATGGCGGCCAACAGGATGAAAAAGCTGAGGGGGTTAAAAAAGACCCAGTTAAGGGCCAGAGCGGCGGCATAAGCCAAAATCGCTAAAACCAGAGCCTGATTCCTTTTTACCCGCCCCCCGGGGATCGGTCTTGAGGGCCAGAGTACTTTATCTCTCTCAGCATCGGCGTAGCGATTAAAAATATTCACCCCGGCGGCAGCAAAAAGGCCGGTGGCAAAGCCTGCAGCACACCTTTCCCAGGATGGAAGGCCCCCAATGCTGAGGAGGGCGGCGCTGGCAGCATTCAGGGGTGTCAGTAGCAAAAAGATAGGGCGGACCAAACTGAAGAAGCCCGCCAGTTTTTCCTTAAAACTATATTCCTCCAGTATAGCCAGGTCAGAGCCAAAATCGGCGCGGACCAACTTGGGCAGGTTCATCCTTACGCACTCTTTCAAGAAGTAAAGTCATTACCCCAACCGGTATAAAATGCCGAAACCACCCGCCGGATAGTCCCAGGTAATTGAACCCTGGTCGCAGACAATGCGGCAGGTGCCGCACTCCAGGCAGCCTTCCCAGGCGAAAACCACCTCTTCCCCATTCAAGGTGTAGTTGTCCACAGGGCATACCCTGGTACAGGTTTTATGAGGACATTTCCGGCAGATCTCCTGATTCACGCGAATATGCGGCTTCCCATCAACATGAAATAAATTCTGGGCCAGTTTATCATCTATCATCTTCATATGAACGATATCACCCCCTTCAGGGACTTCCACATAAAAGTCAGAGTTGGAAATCGGCTTCTGGAGACCCGCTGCAAGTTTTTACGAAAGTCCTTGATCATCTGCCATTCTTGCGATCTTTTGGGGACCTCTTTCACCGTGAAGTAGTCCACCGCAGTCTGAGTAATAACGTCAAAATAAGGGCCGAAGAATTCCGGGTTCCTTTCAGCGAAAAGATTCATTTTGCGGTAGCGCTTCAAATCTTTCATGACGAAGCTTTGATTCAGCAGCTTCTGGTAATGAGATAAACTTTGGGCTGAATAATCATTATTTTCTCTGGCCTGGAGCACCGTCTTAGCGGCTGCTTCGCCCGAAGCCATGGCAAAATTGGTCCCTTCATAATGAATAGAGGCGTTCAAGAAGCGGGCGGCATCACCGGCGACCATCAGGCCATCAGTAAAATAGCGGGGCGTAGAATCGTAACCGCCATCAGGTGCCAGATGCGCCTGGTATTCTACCGTCTTGCCGCCCTTGATATAATTTCTCACGAAAGGATGGCTTTTAAATTGTTCCAGCAAATCAGCCGCTTTGATACCGCTCTTCTTCAGGGGATCCAAAGCCACCCAGGTTACCAGAGAGAGAGTCTCCAAATTAGTATAGATATTGCCCCCACCCCAGATGCCTTTAGTAGCATCCCCGGCAATATATTTGAGCTCCACGCCTTCATCTCCGCTGAGGTTAAATCGGTCTTCAATCACCGGGCGCGGCAATTCAATAATCTCTTTGACTCCCAGTGACACCTGGCGCGGCGCATAGGGCTTTCTTAACCCGGCCTTCTCGGCCAGAATAGAGTTCACGCCATCGGCCAGGATAACCACGTAGGCAAAAAGCTCTCCATCTTGACCTCTGGCTTTTACCCCTATCACCTTGCCTCGATACCAGAGCAAGTCATCCACCACCACGTTGGTGAGAAGCAAAGCGCCGGATTCTTCGGCCTTCCG
>JAGDMY010000224.1 GCA_017860765.1 Chloroflexota bacterium
TCACGCCCATGAATACCATCCCGGGTGGGACGCACTATTTCCGACATGTCAGTCCAGATGGAATCAAAGCCTTCGCCGGTAAAAGGCCCCCTATAACCGGCACCCGATACAGGGACAGCGCCGGTGTGGGCTTGTGCCCAGGTAGAATTGATAACACCCGCTGTCCAGTAGTCATCGCCCAGAGTACGATATTCCGGATTGATGGCCAACGAGAAAATTCCTTTGGTGCACTCTTCAACGCAGCGATAGCAGCTCTTGCAGATATAGAGAAACTCAGGAGACTCCATATTACTCCAGTGGGTGAAGTTATCTTTAAAGATGTTGTAAACACAACGCTTTTTTACGCACAGGCGGCAGCTGCCGGCGCAATCTTCTCGAAACTCTATCGTGGCATATTTGCCGACCGGAGGAAATCGGGGATCGGCCTTAACGGTATGAATATGGTATTTCCTTGGCATCTCAGACTCCGGACTAAGCTACTTGAGGACGCGGGTAAAGCCCGACCGCCTTGACGATTTCAGAGACTTTTTCCTCCCATTCGATCGCCATTATGTGGATACCGCTCAGTCCCTGGATTTCCCTTAGCTCCTGAATGGTCTCCGTACAGATTTTAATACCCTCTCCAGCAGCCTTTTCTTTGGGCACGCCTTCCATGCGCTTGATAATTCCCGGCGGGATTTTGATTCCGGAAACCTTGCTAGCCATATATTGTGCCATCCTGGGCGACTTCAACGGCGTGACTCCGGCCAGGATATAGATTTTCTCCGTCAGTCCTTTTTCCCTGGCCTGGTCGATCCATTCCTTAAACCTTTTTACATCGAAGACACACTGGGTCTGAATGAAATCCACTCCCGCCGCTGCTTTTTTAGCCAGCCGGATGACACGGTATTCAAAGGGATCGGCAAAGGGATTTTCTGCCGCTCCGATGAACATCTGCGGAGCCCCATTCAGCCCGTACCCGCTCATATCTTTGCCTTCGTCGCGCATGGTCCTGACAGTGTTGATAAGGTGCATTGAATCAATATCATAGACATTCAGGGCCCCGGGCTGGCTGCCAAAGGTCTGATGGTCTCCGGACAGGCAAAGAATATTCCGTATGCCCAGGGAATAAGCCCCCAGAATATCGGACTGCAGGGCTATCCGGTTGCGATCGCGGGTCACCATCTGCATCACCGGCTCTAAACCCATCTGAAGGAGATGCCAGGAAGCCGCAATGCTGGACATCCTGACAATGGCCGTTTGATTATCAGTAACATTGACGGCATCCACGTAACCTGCCAGCGAGTTGGCTTTGGAACGCACCACCTCAGCATTTGCTCCGCGCGGCGGTCCGACTTCCGCGGTAACCGCAAAATTACCCTGTGATAGGATTTTCTGCAATTTGCTGGCGTTCATATCACCTGGTCCTCTCTGAAAAGCCTGCGGGTCCCTCCAGCATAGCTGGTGCGCCAGTCTCTGGGGGGGATGTAGGCTTCCAGCTGGCCCAGTTGCCCGGAACTCTTGGCGCGGTCGATGATCATCTGCCAGGCACAGTCCGTATCCGGGTTGACCTCACATTTGCCATTGCTGGACCCTCCGCAGGGACCGTTAAAGATCTTTTTGGCACACAGGCTGATGGGACAGATACCGCCAAATAAATCGACTATGCAATTGCCACAACCCTGACATCTTTCCAGGAAGAGGCCGGGTTTCTCTAAGATACCTATAAAGGTGGTATTCACGCCGGGCAAAACCGGGGTCCGCGGGAAACGACTGGCTACCATCTGAACACCAGCACCGCAGGCCAGAGATAAGACCGCTTCACTGGAGGCAATAGCAGAAGCCGCTTCTTTAATAAACTCATCTTCGCACTGCCGCTCTACGGTCAATTCCTCTACCTGCATCTTCTGGCCGGTCTTTCTAAAAGACAACCTCAATGACGATGCCAGAGTAGCTACTTCGTCCTCTCCTCCGGCAAAACAGGTTTTAACACAGGTCCCGCAGCCCAAAATCAGGATTTTGGAATACCTGGCTACTTTAGATTTAATTTCCGCAAAGGGTTTCTGCTGGGCGGTAATCATCGATTCTCTCCAAAACAGATATCAGGCCACCTTATTCTGCAACAAACTCCCGGTATTTAACAAGACTTTATGGATGGCCATGTCCAGTTCGAACGGTCCATTTTCAGGCAGGTTAAAGAATTCCAACCAGCGTCCGTCCATACCAATTTCATCCAGGATTTTCTTAACTCTCTCCACTCTCTTCCGCGCCCGGATATTGCCTTCCAGGTAATGGCAGGACCCCTCAGGACAGGCCAGCACTATAACCATATCCGCTCCAGACTCAAACGCCCTTAAAAGGAAAACTTCCCGGATCAGGCTGGAACACGGCATTTTAACCGTCTTAACCTCATACTGCTCATTATCCGTCTCAGGCAAGCTGCCCATGGCATTGAAGCAATGGAACAGGGTTACCTGAATCCTGGATGACGGCTTGCTCTCCGAAAGTGTTGGGGAACGGGTTTCAGTTATCATTTCATTCACCTTTATTATTTTTTCCTATGCGGTAAACGGTTACCGCCTGCCTTAAATATATAATGGCACATATAAACGAGTTTGTCAATAATCCTATATGGATGAGATTTGTGAATAAAATGTCACAATTTAAGGAAGCGACCTTTTTCGACTAAATAATAAGTGTAGCGGCAATTTTATGGTATATATTGCCGCTATAAGTCTGATGGACTCGTCTGGCTAATGCATGATGTTGCCGCCATCAACCACCAGGGCCTGACCGGTCATCATATCGCTATCGGGGGATGCCAGGTAGATGGCGGTGCCCACCAGGTCTTCCGGATATTCAGCCCTTTTTAATGCCCGGGAGGGTATCTCTATCAGACGCTCCGGCTCGGTCAGAGCTTTCGGGTCACCGCTCAAGGTATAACCGGGGCATAGAGTATTGACATTGATGTTGTATTCCCCGACTTCGCGCGCCAGCGCCCGGGTAAAACTGACCACTCCACCTTTGCTGGCAACATAATGGGCAAACTGGAGAGTCCCCAGGAAAGCCAGCGATGAGGCAACGTTGATGATCTTGCCACTCTTCCTTTTTATCATATGCGGCAGGACTGCCCGACAGCAGAGAAAAACTCCGGTGAGATTGACGGATATCACTTTCTCCCATTCCCCGGGGTCCATTTCCCAGGTGTTGCTTCTCACCGCCCGGTTGCGCAGATACATGCCGGCATTGTTGAGCAGAATATCCACCTGGCCGAAACGCTCAATGGTCTTTTGCACCATGTTTTCAACATCCTCTAATTTAGAGACGTCTGCCCTGACGACCAGGGCTTCTCCCCCCGTTTTGGCAATCGCCTGCTCCAGTTCCACCGCCGCCCGATAGTTGATATCGGCTATGGCTACTTTAGCTCCCTCGCGTATAAAGCCCAGTGAATAAGCCCTGCCAATGCCTTCGGCAGCACCGGTAATAATAGCTACTTTATCCTTCAGTCTCATGCGCTTATCTCCTCCGGACACATAGTCATATCATTATACTGCCCGTGCTAAGATTGTGCCATCCCGTTAG
>JAGDMY010000225.1 GCA_017860765.1 Chloroflexota bacterium
ATTGGGGTCGAAGACTTTCTTAAACTTTTCTTCTCTTTTATTGAAATAACCCCAGGCCGGACCCCAGGTGTCATAATCCATAGGCATCAGGGTAAACTCTCCCCCCGTAGAACCGCGCTTGGCCAGGTCGCTCCTCCAGGCCGACAGTTCCGCTTCGTCCTTGACAGCCGTCATGCGCAGGCACTCCAGCTTGGCAATATAGCCCAATTCGTAGGGGCAGACCCAGTTGGTAGTGCCATAGTCCTGAAGTATCGGAGGACGGTGTTTATCGGTGATCTCATTGGCTACCTTGCTGTATCTTACAGCCTGGTTGATAGACTCGTAAGTCACCTCAGAGGTAAACCTGCCGCCGATAACGTTGGCGCAGATGGCATCGGCCGCCTGGAAGTTAGTCTCATCGGAGGTACCGCCTTCTCTGGCCGAACCGCCAAAATCTTTGGCAATGTCCTGCAGGACCTTTTCTTCATATGCCAGACGTTTATCGGAGCCGATCCCGTATAAAAGGACCCGCAGCGATTCCTGTTTGGGATTTAGTTTGGGCCCGATGGCATTCCACTGCTCCCAGAATCCTGCACAACCCTGGCCCCGGCTTTTGGCTACGGCAAAGAACATCGGGGGAACGGTCATGACCACCATGCCTATCTCGCAGCGGCCAATTTCAAACATGGCGTTAATAGCATCCTCCCGGGAATTAAAGCGGATGTTATACCATTTAAAGCGATTTTTAGGTAAGCTGAGATGCGTATGACACCCGGTGCCTTCCGGCTTCAGCTCTTCGGAAACAAAGGGGAATACCTTTACACCCAGCTTGGTCACAATACCCATCCTGGACTGCCAACCGGTGCTCCCCCTTACCAGGCCTCTCAGGTCAGGTCCCGGCCCTTCTCCCCAGAAGAAGTCCCTGGAAAGCGCCCGGGAACCCAGTTTCAGGATCTCACCATCTGGCAGTACCCACTCGGCCGCCAGTATCCGCTGATACCCCAGGCCGTGCCGCCATCCAATGGGGGCATCACCCATATTAAGGGTATTAGCCAGGACTGAGGAGTTCCCCCCGCATCCCGGGACAAAGGTGAAAAGCCCCATCTTGAAGAGGTCACCCTGGAGGGCCGAAAAGGCGACTCCCGGCTCAACCACCGCGTAGAGGTTCTCATGGTCTATCTCCAGTTTGTTCATGCGTTTTAAGTCGATGAGGATGGTGCTCTCTTTTTTAGCATAGGTGGACCCGGAGTAAAAGGTGCTGGTCGCCACGTAAGGCAGCTTATACATATTGGCTACCTTAACGATAGACTGCACCTCCTCGGTACTGGCCGGCTGTATGCTGCACCCCGGCCGGATGGCCTGGGCGGGAGCGCCGCCGGCACTGCAAAAGCGGTCGGCCTCACAGACTGCCGGGTCATCACTTACCCAATCTTTACCCACAATGGATTGTAACGTCTCATAAGCTTCTCTCGGTATGCTCATCATTATCTCCTTTATTCCCTTTCCTACCGGCTTGCTCGAAGCATTATTTCGGTGATATCGTATACTTTGATCCCGGTCCCCATAGCCGCAGCGGCCCTGCCCAGGAGGTCTTTGCAGTTGGGACAGGCGCTGACGATAGCCTCGGCTCCAGTGGCCGCGGCCTCTTCGACCCTTTCCCTGGCCGTCCACATGGCGAAATCCGGGAAGGCGCTACCCACACCACCCCCATACCCGCAGCACCAGCCGTTATCCTTGCGGCGTTCCATTTCTAACAGCTCCATTCCTTTGACGGCTTTCAGAATATTTCTCGGCGGCTCATAAACGCCTTCTTCTCCACGTCTCCATTTCTTGCCTACGGCAATATTGGGTAATTCGTAGCGGGGTTCCCACTCCAGCCAGGGCTCGGACAACCTGCCCAGATTGCACGGGTCGTGATAGGTCACTTTCATCGGAACGGCCTTGCTGAACTGCAGCAAGTTGTCCTTCATCAACTGGTCGATATATTCAGTAATATGCAGGACTTTGAAAGGCAAATCCGCGGTGGATTTCTCCATCAGTTTGGGATAATCGACCTTAAGAGTCTTAAAACTTTCGGCGTCGCTGGTGACTACCGTTTTGGCGCCCGAGCTCTCAATTGCCCGGATATTATGGTCGGCCATCTCCTTGGCCGGTCCAACCTGACCCGTGGCATACAGCTCGTGTCCGCTGCTCCATTCATCCTTGAGGATATTAAATTTGGCTCCTGCCCGGCTCAGCAAAGTGGCGGTGGCCTGCGCTAAGTCGGGATGCTGGTAGCACATGGGGTCGCCGACAAAATAGAGGAGCTCGGCATTGGGAGTTACCTTGATTTCAGCCGGCAGCCAGCTGAAACGTTTGGCAGGTTCCGCACCATAGATATTGTGGCTGCGCTTCACGTTATCCGCCATCATTTTATGGGCGGGCAAGGGTCCCTTTCCCTTTTCAACACACCTCTGTCGCAGCGTTTCGATGACCTGCAGGACCTCGACATCCAGGTTGCGCTTGCAGCGGATATCACACCCGCCGCAAAGGGTGCATTTCCAGAGGGCGTCCATGAACTTGGGAGTAAATTCCAGTTTCCCGTCCAGTTCGGCCAAAGCGGTATGCAACAGGCCGTGAGGCGAATAGAGGTTGAAGGCATATCTCACATTGATCGGGCACTGCCGGGAAAAGCGGGAACTCTTGACATAGTTAAGGTCGATAAACTTGCAATAGCTGCACCTGACGCAGGTCGAGGCTTGATGCTTATATTCTTCAACTTTCATCATTTTGTCACCTTCTCAACTTTCTCTAATTTAACCTAAAAACATAACTTGCCGGGGGCCATGATATTTTTGGGGTCCAGCAAATTCTTGACCTTCTTCAGGGCCATGGTATAGCTGGCGGCTCTATCATAGACCAAATCCGCTACAGCCCCGTATGGCCGGGTAAAGAAGGCACCCTTGTCCAGGGCAGCTTCAGCGATATTGACATATAATTGGCGCATTTTCGCCACATCTTCCGCACTCTCAGGGTTGTAGCTGAGGTTGCATTCGAAATGGCAGGCGCGCCCATATTCCAGAGGCTGAACATAGAAGCCAATGTCTTCCGCCAGGTAATCGCCTTTAGCAGCCTCGAGGGCAACAACCTCGGTGAACTCGGCGGCTTTATTAAGGGTAGTGTGGAAGAAAATATCCAGGCTAGCGCCTTTGGCGGCGAACTTCCAGTAGGTTTTATTTTCAGGCCAGGCCGTGCGCAGCCTCCCGGGTAGCTCTCTTTCGATTCCGGCCCTGCCGCGCAACGAAGTCGGCAAATCCGGTATATGAAGCTCGGCGGCGGCGGCCCGCAGCCCGTCCTCTTCATACTCAATTTTTTCTTCAGGCCTTCTCCAGCCCCCACCCAGAACCAGTATTACCGTCCAGGGGGCCAGGCCCTTCTTCAGGCTGTAGAAGTCAGCAGGCCATTTGTCGGCTAAAATCGCGGCCAGGTCGGTGTTGTTCAGGACGAGGCACTCTTCTCCTATCATCCGCTTTTGGACATTATAAATCAGAGGCACGGCGTCCTGGAGGTTTTTA
>JAGDMY010000226.1 GCA_017860765.1 Chloroflexota bacterium
GGTCCTCAGCTATGGGACCTGCACCGATACCGGGCGCATTGCGGACCTGCTGGCGGCTATCTCGGTGGCCCTGGGTGGTGTACCGGTTACTGACCTGCCCGTAGCTGCGGCCGCGCCGGAGTACATGGAGCAAAAAGCTACCATCGATGCCATTTTCGGCCTGGCCTTTGGCCTGCATACCTATGTTAACCCGGTGCCTTTTGTCACCGGGGCACCGGAGCTGGTCAAGCTGTTGACAGCCGACTGCGTTAACCTTACAGGCGGGCTGCTGAATGTGGAAAGGGACCCCATCAAGGCCGTAGAGGCTATTGCAGCCCATATCGAGTCCAAACGTAAGAAATTGGGAATATAAGGGTCTTAAAGCAAAATAGAGGGACCCTATTTTTGCGGAGGGAGAAGATGTACCAGAAGATATTGGTACCCCTAGATGGCTCAGAACTGGCTGAATGCGTCTTACCTCACCTGGAAAAAATAGCCGGAACCGGCGGGGTAGGCCAAATTGTCCTCTTCCGCGTCTGTGAGCCACCGATAATTTTAGCCGACTATCCGGCGAACCTGCGCACTCAGTGGGAGGACCATGTCAGGCAGGAGACCGCCCATATTCAACAGCAATGCCGGCTTTATTTAGATGATATAGAGAAGAAGCTCAGAGAAGCCGGCTATCAGGTTGCTACAGAGGCCGGACTGGGAAATGCAGCGGAACTCATAGTGGATTATGCAGTGCATAATGGCGTGGATTTGATTATAATGGCCAGCCATGGCCGCTCGGGGATTACCCGCTGGGCCTACGGCAGTACGGCGGATAAGGTGCTCCAGGCCAGCCCGGTTCCGGTGCTGGTGGTCAAAGCCAGGGAATGTAAGTAGGCTTAAAGTTCCCAGACGCTCTTAAGCCGGGAATACTCTAAAAGGCCGCTTTCGGCCATATTCTGCACTTCGATGCCGGCTTCCGCTGCGGCAGCCACCGGGTTCAATCCACCCAGCATCACCACCCCCACCCGGTTCAGACCTACCGCAATCTGGCACAGGGGCTCGCTGGTATTACCCAGGAGGAAAGCCCCGAAGATTCCGGCCTTTTCCAGTTGACCGATCTTCTCATCGACCGCGCGGCGAGCGGGGGCCGGGATTTCGCGAAAGTTGGCCAGTATCATTCCGCTGCCTGCACTGGCTGCTTCACCGACGCTCGTCATTTTGCCGCGAATATATTGCTCAGATGGATCCAGGGAGGTCCCGGAGTAGCTGATGAGAGCAACGAAGCGGCGGGGTTGATGGTTGCGGATTTCCAGCACTCCACCGAAGCGGGACTCGATAGGAATGCCGGCTTTTAACAGGACCCCGTTGATTACTACGCTGCAGACGGTGGCCAGACCAATTTTGCCGCCGGGAATAACCACCGAGCCGATTTTCTCCCCCTCGCGGGCAGTAGCCACCAGATGGCTGACCGCCAGCCTGGACTTAAAGACATTTTTCATTATCCCCAGGGCTTTCTCAAATTTATCGGCATCCATCAGGGAGGTATTAATCGGTACCAGTCCAGTCTTCTTTTCCGGATCGAAGGTGGTCTGGAAAGCCAGCAGTTCCAGTTTGTCCAGGATGAAACCTACCTGGTCCGGCGCCAGGGCCATCCTGAGTTCCTCCTGGCCCCGAAAGGCCAGCATCCGGCCGTCACGGCCCATGGGTTGGGTATATCCTCGCTCATCGGTAATTCTAAGGTGGTAGCGCACAGCCCTTTCGCTTAAAAAGATTCCATAGCGCTCCAGCTCACGGGCAATCGTGATTGAACCCAGGGGCTGGGTGGATTCGCTGAGCACTTTGAGAATAGAGATTACTTTGCGCTCCGTGTCGGAACCTGACCCCTGCACTGTTCGAGACTCTCTGATATCTCTTAAAGGATTAGCGGCCATGCTTTTTTCCCCCCGGCTTAATTAATTTTAAGAAATATCGATGAAACCTGAGGTCATCCGTCAGCTCGGGATGGAAAGAGCTGACCAGGATATTATCCTGCCGGGCAGCCACGATAGTGCCGTCCGGAAGCATCGCCAGGACTTTTACCCCCGGCCCCACCTTATCGATTCGGGGGGCCCGGATGAATACCGCATGATAAGGCCTCTTCCCCAGATCGGGAATTTCAAGGTCAGCTTCAAAGCTGTCCACCTGGCGGCCGAAGGCATTGCGCTTTACCACGATGTCCATTACTTCCAGAGGATTCAGAAAAGAATCCTGGGAGTTGAAGACCCTTTTAGCCAGGCATATCATGCCGGCACAGGTCCCCAGTACCGGCAAGCCAAGACCATCCAGGTTGATTATATCTCCCGGCAGCCTGACTTCGACAGCTTCGACTCCCAGTTCGTGGAGGACCAGGCTGTGTTCTAAATAGGCCCCCTGGAGGGCCATAATTCCGATTTTCATAAAATTCCTTATTGCGAATAGAGGTCTAAATTTATAATAGCATGTTCCTCTTTTTACCCACAATTAAAAAAAGTACGAGCTGCAGAGTTGGTACCCCGCAGCTCGCATAGCTAGTCCCCCCGCCCCAGGAGGAGCTAACCCTAAATTTAGAGAATGGGCAGGTACTCCCTGATTTCATAATCCGTGACGTAAATCCTGAATTTGTCCCATTCTTTTTGTTTATTGGCCAAAAAAATCTCGAAGGTGTGATCGCCCAGGGCCTTCTTGACCAGTTTGCTCTTCTCCATCAATTGCAGCGCCTGTCCCAGGTTACCGGGTAGAGTGCCGATCCCCAATTTCTTTCTCTGCTCGGGGGTCATGTGATATACATTCCCTTGCGCGGGTGGAGGCGGCTCCAAATTTTCTTCGATCCCCTGCAGGCCGGCGGCCAGGAGAACGCTGAAACAGAGGTAAGGGTTGCAGGCCGGGTCAGGTGAGCGAATTTCAAACCGGGTGGCGCTTTCCTTGCCGGGCTCATAGCCCGGCACTCTGAGTAGATCGGAACGGTTTCGGATTGCCCAGGACAGATAGACCGGGGCCTCATAACCGGGCACCAGACGCTTGTAAGAGTTAACCCACTGGTTAGTGATAGCCGTGAACTCAGGGGCGTATTTGAGTAAACCGGCTAAATAGCTCTGGGCAAGCCTGGATAGGCTAAAAATACCATTCTTATCATAGAAGGCGTTTTTACCGCTTTTAAAAAGGGACTGATGCACATGCATGCCCGAACCGTTAATTCCAAAGCGGGGTTTAGGCATAAACGTGGCATACCAGCCGTGTTTGTCTGCAATCTCCTTGACCACCAGCCGGTAGGTCATGACCTGGTCAGCCATCGTCAGTGCGTCAGTATAACGCATATCAATTTCATGCTGACTCATAGAGACCTCATGATGGGATTTATCCACCCCGATACCCATTTCTTCCAGGGCCAGCACCGTCTCATTTCTGAGTTCGGAAGCGGCATCCCGGAGAGTCATATCGTAATAACCGCCTTCGTCGGTTCCCTCTGTGGTGGGATTGCCATCAGCATCTTTCTTAAAATAAAAATATTCCAGCTCCGGACCGACGTAGAAAGTAAAACCCATTTCCGTCGCTTTCTTCAGATTTTTCTTCAAGATATAGCGCGGGTCCCCCTCAAAAGGGGTCTTATCGGGATTATAGATATCGCATATCATGCGGGCCAAACAGACGTCCTCCCTGGGCCTCCAGGGCAGCAGCTGGAAAGTATCCAGGTCCGGAACGGACATCATGTCGCTCTCATCGATCCGGGCATAACCCTGGACGGATGAACCATCAAAACCCAGACCATTGTCAATCGCACCTTCCAATTCTGAGACCGGGATAGCATAGCTCTTGAGCTGACCCAGAATATCTGTGAACCATAGCTCCACAAATTTCACATTATGTTCCCGGGCCATCTTCAAGACATATTCTTTCCCATCTTGTTGTTTACCTTTCTTTTCCATTGGCATAATTCTTTCTCCTCCTGATTTTTATTTTTGGGGCGGCGCTAGCTATTTTTTCCCCTGGTACGTTTTTAGTTTAAAGCCGGATTGTTACAAACAGATTACGAATTACAGGTCAAATTGCTTCTTCACCCCTGTCTCCCGTCCGGATGCGGACTACCTCCTCCACCGGCAGGATAAAGATTTTCCCGTCGCCCACCGCACCCGTTCGTGCTTTTTCACAAATAGTATCCACCACAATCTGGCAGTCTACATCATCCACGATCATTTCGATCTTCTTTTTGGGCAAAAATTCAATCCTGTGCTCGCCTACCCGCCATTTCAGGGTAACTCCCTTTTGCTTCCCCCGGCCGATGACATCGCTGACCGTCATGCTGACAAACCCCTTCTGTTCCAGAGCGAATTTTATCAGATGAAATCTGTCTTCCCGGACGATGGCTTCGATCTTTTTCATGCCGGTCTCCTATTCCTCTCCATAGGCTGTCTCGCCGTGTTGGGAAATATCCAGACCGAGGGTCTCCTCAGCCTCGCTTACCCTGAGGCCCATGGTAACATCTATAACCTTGCCGATTATCCAGGTCATACCGAAGGCGAAGGCCCAGACCGCAGCTACCCCCAGGATCTGTTTAGCGAATTGCAGCAGATTGCCGTTGATCAGTCCCCCTGAAGCCGTCAGGCTGGCGCTGGCGAAGATGCCTGTGGCTATGGCACCCCAGGTGCCGCCCATGCCGTGGCAGGCCCAGACATCCAGGGACTCATCAATTTTGCTTTTGTTGCGCATCCGCATCATAAAGAAGCAGACCAGCGATACGCCAATACCCACGGGAATTCCCATGATGGGAGAAACAAACCCTGCGGCCGGGGTGATGGCCACCAGTCCGGCGACAGCGCCGGTGGCGATTCCCGACGCGGTAGGCCGATGATAAAACCAGCTCAGGAACATCCAGGTTAAAGCCGCGGCGGCGGCGGCAGTATTGGTAGCTACGAAGGCGCTGGCAGCCAGTCCTCCCGAGGTCAGGGAGCTTCCGGCATTAAACCCAAACCAGCCGAACCAGAGCAGTCCGGCCCCGATCACCACATAAGGGACGTTATGAGATCCCATAGAAACGCCGTTCTGATAACCCCTGCGGGGTCCCAGCAAAATCGCCAGGGCCAGCGCTGATACACCGGCGTTGATATGGACTACCGTTCCACCTGCAAAGTCCAGCACTCCCAGCCTGGCCAGCCAACCTCCGCTGCTCCACACCCAGTGGGCTACCGGACAATAGACCAGGGTGAACCAGACTATGGAAAAGACCACTATAGCGCTGAATTTCATGCGTTCCACCACCGCGCCGGTAATAAGGGCTACAGTAATGATGGCAAACATGCCCTGGTAGGCCATGAAGAGCAGGTGCGGAACAGTAGTCGCATAGACAGAAGACGGCTCCATACCGACATTATTCAGGCCGAAGTAGCTTAGATTTCCAATAAAGCCCCCCGCATCGGGTCCGAAGGCCAGGCCGTAGCCGTAAACTACCCACAGGACTCCGATCAAGGCCAGACACATAAAACTCATCATGATAGTAGAGAGAGCATTCTTCCTGCGGACCATCCCTCCATAAAAGAAGGCCAGTCCCGGCGTCATCAGCATTACCATTGCCGTGGAAATCAGCATCCAGGCAGTATCTCCAGGATTAATAGCAGACATTTGAACAC
>JAGDMY010000227.1 GCA_017860765.1 Chloroflexota bacterium
TTATTGCCAGAGATGAATTCCCTCAGGCTCAGCCGTGCAAGGCACACCCGGCCGGGGCATGTCTGCCCTTTAAGAAAAGGTGCACCGCCCTGGGCCGCCGCATCCGCTAAAATAATAACCTACGGATAGACGGGAGGGACGTAGCAACCCCAGTCGGCCACTCCGTTAGGGTCTATCTGGGCTTTGATTTTCCTCTGCCAGAGATCATAATGATCGTAGAATGGGCCCCATTTCTGGTGGATGTGGCTGACCGGTTCAAACTGGAGGCCGCCGCCCAGACAGGGGACTCCCAGCCTCCTGAATTTGCCGTTGGGGTCTACCGTTTTATCAACCAGTTCCCGCGTGCCTTCGAGGCATTGGCTGTCGTAGGGGTCGTAGAAATAGAGGTCTTCGTGGTGGCCCCCATCTGAATAGTTTTCATATGGCACGAAGAAAACGGCTGGCCCAAACTGCAGAATGGTCCCGTTCTGCCAGTATGGGCTCATTACTTCGAAAGCGGTCTTATGCAGGTTCTTAATCAAGTCCTTGCTGGCATCCCCACAGGGATTAATGAAGAAATCGCCGGTCATGCGGAAGACATGCCGGGTAGAGCCGAAGCTGAACATGGTCGCATCGAACAGTCCCGTTTGGGCCGCAGGATTATTCAACCCCGGGGGCAAGGAGCCGCCGTATTTTCCCATAATCTTCATTAAGTATTTTTCTCGATAGGCCATTTCCCGCTTAGAACCGCTGCCCAGGACCACCACCACCATGCACATCGGAGTTACAAAAGCCTCCGGAGGAAGCTTCAGTTGCTGTATAAACTCCCACATCTCGTCGTTGCCTTCACCCAGGTAGCCGCCCGGTGGCACCGGAATCTGGTAGCACGAATAGGCTATCTCGGCTTTACCTATTTCAGCCTGAACATCAAAGGCGTTATCCTGGTTGGTGAAGCCGATTATAAAAATTTTGTAGTTATCAGGAATTTGCTTGACCGCCATCAAAGCGGGTATCTCTCCCGAGCGTTCCATTTCAGCCGGACCATACCAGGGGTAGACCTTGACACTGACCTTGGTCACCACTCCGTTTCCTCCGTTCGCCCCGCAGTGGCCCCGCAGAACCCCCCGCAAACTTATCCCCGGCCCATCTCCAGAATACCACCCTTCTCCGCTGGCAGCAGTACCCAGCTTGAGCACTTCACCGGTTGGCAGAACCCACTCCACACCCAGGACATTGCGTTCAATTGCTCCGGCGCTGACATTGGACTGCCCCGTGCCAGCATGACAGCAGGAGGAAGCGATAACCCCGGCGCTCGGCCCCGCCGCCACCGCCCCGTAATACAGGCCATATTTCGCCAGTTCTACCTGCAGACGATGGACAGAAACATAAGGTTCGACAACAGCATGCATATTTTTGGTATCTATTTCCAGGATTTTATCCATTCTTTTCAAGTCCAGCATAATGGCCTTGTCGCTGGCCAGCGCTATAGAGGTAATTTCGAATCCGGAGGAGAAGGGCTTAAAGGTTATCCCGTAGATATTACAGACCTTGACCACCGCCTGGACTTCCCCGGTACTGCCTGGCAGGACCACGGCCGCAGGGCGTCGGGACCACTTTTCCCCGAAGACCAGCTGGTTTCCCCAGACCTGATTATAAGTTTCCAGTATGACCGGGTCCTGAGATATATTTTCCGCCCCGACGACATCTTCCAGAGCTTCATATTCCCATTTTGACAGTTCCATGATTTACCTCCCTATCTTTGGCGCCAAACCCTAAAAAGGCTTTAGACTGACTCTTTAACGACCTCGACGATATCCAGGACCTTGAGGTTATCACCTGTCTCCTTTAAAACGTCCACAAAATTTTGCCTGCAGGTAGGACAGGCAGTGACTATAGCCTCGGCTCCCACCGCCCTGGCCTCCCGGATTCTCTCCCGGGCTGTCCAGGCGGCAAAATCAGGATAAGCCTCTTTGACCCCGCCCCCTGCCCCACAGCACCAGGCATATGAACGGATGCGGTACATCTCCTCCAGCTTCATGCCGGGAACGCCCTTTAAAACATTTCTGGGGACATCATAAACGCCGCCGCCGCCACGCCTGAATTTCTTAGGAGGGTCGTGCACAATTAACTGCCCCAGAACCTTTTTTTCCCTGCCGTTCCAGTGTACCCAGGGTTCTGCCAATCTTCCCAGATGGCAGGGATCATGATATGTGGCTTTCAGAGGGACATGCTTCTTAAGCCTGATCTTCCCCTCCTTTATAAGTCGGTCGAGATACTCAGTGATATGCAGGACTTCGATATTCGTTTTGGCCCCTATTTTATCGTAGAGGACCTTGAAAGTCTGATAGCAGTGGGCACAGGGGGTAACCACCGTTTCCACGCCGGAGGCCTTCCAGATGTTCGACTGACGTTCAGCATATTTCTTCAGCTCATCGGCATACCCCATCTCGTAAGCTCTTCCACCGCAGCATATTTCAGCCCGGCCCAGGATGCCGATCTCAACTCCGGCATTTTGGAGCAGCTTGAACCCCGTTCTGGCCACCGGCCATAAGTCTTCATTAAAGGAGTACTGACAACCCGCAAAAAAGAGCACCCGGGCCTTCTCCTGTGTAAGGTCCCTGGCCCCCAGGCCCTCCGCCCAACTGCCTCTGGAAGCCCGGGAGCGCAACATCAGGTTGTCCTCCTTTCGCAGTCCCTCAATCAGCGGGCGATGGGCAGGAAGGGTCTGGCCATCCGCGACGCACCTGATGCGGAGTTCCTGCATCAATTGGAGAGGTTCGATGTCCTGGATAGCTTTACAGGAAACATCACAGCTGCCATCCATCTGGCAACGGTACAGGGCATCCAGAAAGGTGTCCGAATACCCTATGCGGCCGGCCAGGAATGACAGCCCCATATTGAATTTCCCGCCGGCCGAGTAAGCATGGAAATTATACCTGCTGGCGGAGGGACAACCAATTATGAAATCGGACCTTCTATAGGTCTCATAGGGAATAAATTTGCAATAGGAGCAGCGCGTGCACCTTTGCATATCGTGCTTAAATGCTTCCAGAGACATGGACTAACCTCCTCATTCTGATTTTCGGGGCCTCATTAGAAACGCAGCTTGGCCGGGTTCAGGATGCCTTTGGGATCAAATATTTTTTTCACCTTTCGCTGCATGACGACTGCTTCCGCCGAACCGTCAAAGGCAAAATCCACCCAATCGCCGTAAGGCCTCGAGAAATAGGCCCCCATCTTTGCCAGTTTCCGGCTACCCTCGTGAACCATCCATCTGGCATTCTCCACCTCCGCCGGCTTCAGCGGGTCGGCAAATAAGTTGAACTCGCAATGGCAGCTGGTACCCTGCACTATCGGCTGAATATAGACTCCGACATCACCCGGCGGGTATTGCAGCGCGGAAACGGCCGCTAAAAAGTCGGGGGTTTTATCCAGGGTGGTCAGGAAGAAGATATCGTGACATCCGCCCTTATGGCGCAGTTTCCAGTATGGCTCAGCCGATGGGGAAGACAGCCAGCCGGCCACAGCATCT
>JAGDMY010000228.1 GCA_017860765.1 Chloroflexota bacterium
ACCCATGATGAGAGAAGGGGAGGCCCTCGCTCCGAGAAATTCCCTCTCCTGGTGATGTCCAATCACGGGCGATGGAGGGTGCATGCCCAGTGTGATGATATCTCCTGGACCCGCGAGGTGCTGACCTGCAAAGTCAAAGGCTGGGATGGCTACCTGTATGAACCGGTCTGGATACATCCGCGGGACGCCGCCAAAAGGGGCATTCAGACGGGAGACAGTGTGAAGATTTTCAATGAGAGGGGCATGGTGCTGGGAGGGGCTCTGGTCTGGGAGAGGATCATGCCCGGAGTGATCTCCATTGACCATGGCTCTCGCTGCGATGCCATTCTGCCGGGAAAGATTGATAGGGGTGGGGCTATTGACCTGATCGCCCCCGATGGGTTAATCTCTAAACACTGCCCGGGTCAGGCCACCAGCGGTTTCCTGGCAGACCTCCAGAAAGTCCAGCCTTCCGAGATGGAAAATTGGAGAAAAGGATATCCTGAAGCCTTTTCCAGGGAGTATGATCCTGATTCGGGCTTGCGTTTCGATGCCTGGATAAAATGAAGGAACTGACGTATACACAACTATCTGCCGGAAAATAATCGGCCTGGCTGATTAGAAGAAGAAATGGGAGGTTTTGATGAAAGCCATTGTTATTTATTATTCGGTCTCCGGAAGCACCCGAAAAATCGCCCAAGCTATTCATAAGGGGATGCAGGGGCTGGTTGATCAATGTGACATTGTCGCCCTGAGGGGAGCCGGCGGAGTGCCCGGCATGAAAATAGGACGTCTGCTGGAATACGATTTAGTTGGTCTGGGTGCACCTATTTGGCGCAGCACTATGACCCCGAATATGATGGATTTTATCAACATTGTGCCTACCAGAGAAAGGCAGTTTTTATATAACAACAACTTCGAGAAGGCCTTTTCCCCGGCTGAAGACCAGCACTATTTTTTCTTTATCACGCATGGTAAATCGCCCGGCCCTGCGGTTGAAAGGGCCTGGAAGGCTATGAAGGCCAGGGGCTTAACGGTCATAGGGTGGAACGACTGGTACGGCAATGCCCAAATGGCCTATGCCGAAATCCCATGGCAGACCGAGGGACACCCTGACGATATTGCTCTCCAAGAAGCCGAGGAATTCGGCAGGCAAATGGTAGAGCGCAGCCGCAGAATATCCCGGGGAGAGGTTGGGCTTATCCCCGAACTGCCCACGGGCAAAGAATACCTGGAGCTCTATGGGCCCAGTTTCAATCCAGATACCTATGCCAAGTGGATCAAGCACCACTACGGGATCAAAATCGATCAGGGAAAATGCACCCGCTGCGGGATATGCGAAGAAAATTGTCCTATGGGGGCTATAGACCTGGATGCCGCAGAGCCTATTTTGCCTAACTGCATGTACTGCACTACCTGTGAACTGGTCTGCCCCGTGGGAGCGGTGGACATCAACCTGGCAGGCGTTAAGCAAGACCGCGGGTCAACACCGGAGGAAATATACGCCAAGGGGCAGGAGCTCCACAAAATCTTCGAGGAACGCCAAAAGGGGTTCAGGCCTGATAAGCGCTGCCGCCTTCATGTCAATCCCAAGGACCTGTTTACCAAGGGTTACGTTGGCGACCTCCCGGAGCACCCGCGGGTAGTGATTCCCGTGCAAGCCTGGAAGGAGACCAAAAAGGCTTAGAAAAACAACCTGGGGACTCTTCTCCTAGTTCCAGGTCAACTCGTTGCCAGCCCTGATCATGGCCTGTACATTTTCGATTTTGGCGTCATAGGGAACGGAGCAGCCGGAACTCAAGACAAAACCGCCTCCTTCCCCGACCTCCTGGATTAACTTCCGGCAGTAGGCCTCAACTTCTCCGGGGGTACCCAGGCTCAGGAGTGTCCCCGGTACATCTCCCATAAGGGCCATATGGCCTTTCAAGATCTCCCTGGCTTTGAAGATATCAGTGGCACCATCCAGCTGCAACAGACATCTGCCCCGGGGAAATTCCTTAAAGTAAGGCAGGAACCTTAACCAATCGGTGTCGCAATGAAAAGAAACATCGATATTGGAATCGCTCATAGCATAGACATACTCCAGCCAGGATGGCAGGACCAGGTCCCGGAATTGTTTATCATTGATAAACATCGATGAACCGCGGGCATTAGCAATGACTACCCGGCGGCATCCGCTGGCTTCCACGCTTTTTTTACTCTCCGATATCTGGTCCGGCAGGCAAGCCTGGATCGCCGACTTCACCTTGCCCGACATGCGGTGTACATCTAGGGAAAACCTGGCCAAAGAGCGGTGATAAGAAAAATATTCGAAGGGGTGGGAT
Source organism: Chloroflexota bacterium (assembly GCA_017860765.1). The sequence goes on from JAGDMY010000228.1 coordinate 2,304, forward strand.
ACCGTCGGAGCAGCCGTCAGAAAAGCCACACCGCGGGACATCCATTTGTTAGTGGTCGCCTGCCCCGCTCGCCCTGCCTCCCCTGCCAACCCTGCCCTTTCCTGAGGCGGATTCCGGCTGGCTCTGACCCTCTGCAGAAGCTTCCGCCGGAGGGCCTTAAACCCGTTCATAATGACAAAATTATAGTCTTCCTCCAGCATCATTTCCTCTTCACAAATCTGGCTGGCCGCATCATCGGGAAGGTCCCGACCCGGTAAAAGCGTTTGCAGGGCAAAACCGGGCTCGCCGCCGCCAATCCAGGGCGGGTTGATTAAAATATCCCAGCCACCGAGCCCGCTAAACGTCTTTTCATAGGCGCTCTCGGCTTTCAGGGGGTCCAGATAATCCTTCTGAGAAATTCCGGCAAAGGTGGCGGCGAACTGCATGATGGCGGGGGCTGAGGGAATCTTGTCTGTTTTTTCCAACCGGATGGTCTTTTGCAGCCTTTCCTCATTGGTCATTTTTCCCATCCTGACGCTCATGTCATCCCTCCTCCTGCCAGGGTTCGGGTCAATTTGACCGCTTCCATGGCATCACGGCCCCAGCCATCGGCCCCCACATGCCGGCATACAAAGTCATCCACGAGGCCGCCGCCTATCATGACCTTCACCTTTTCCCGCAGGCCGGCAGCAGCTAGGGCCTGGATGGTTTTCTCCATGCTGGGAAAAGCGATTGTCAGCAGCCCGGAAAGACCGACAATAGTGGCGCCGGTCTGTTTCACTTTGTCCACAAAGATTTGCGGCGGAACGTTGATGCCGATATCGTAAACCTCGCAGCCGTGACAGCGCAGCATAGCTGCTACCAGGTTCTTGCCGATGTCATGAATATCCCCCATGACGGTGCCCAATACTACTTTTATACTGCTCTGGCTCTGGCTACTGGCCAGCATACCCGGTCCTATTAATTTCATAATGTTATTGAATATCTCAGCCGAGACTACCAGGTCGCTGACAAAATATTCTCTGGCGGCAAACCTCTCGCCCGCAATTGCCATCCCTTTACGGCAGGCTTCTACAATAGCCAGGGGATCATCACCGGCCAGCAAACGTCGCCGGATTAAAGGCAGCAGAGGCTCTTCATTGAGATCAGCTAATAAGTGCGTGATAGTGTCAAGCTCTCCGCTCATGTTGCCCTCCACGGAAACCCCTTAAAATTCGATGAACGAATT